>CAYJDN010000034.1:0-11996 GCA_964368925.1 uncultured Desulfovibrionaceae bacterium
GTTCATTATGGACAGCAGCCTCCGGTATGGTTGCACAGCAATTAAATATTGACGTTATTTCAAATAACTTATCAAACGTAAACACAGCATCTTTCAAAAAAGATCGTGCTGAATTTGAAGATCTCATGTACCAAAACATGCGTATAGCTGGCTCAACTCAGCAAAATGATCAAGCTGTACCCGTTGGTATCCAAGTAGGTATGGGTGTGCGTACGGTAGCTGTACACAAATTCTTTACCCAAGGCGATTTCCAAAACACAGGTAATCCCCTTGACGTAGCGATTGAGGGCGATGGCTTTTATCAAGTAGCCGTAGGCGATCAGCTTATGTATACAAGAGCTGGCGCATTTAAGCTCAATGCTGAGGGTACTATTGTAACAGCAAATGGCTATGTTCTACAGCCTGAATTTTCTGTTCCATCAGAAACTCGCTCTATTGCAGTTTCAGAAGATGGTTATTTAGCTTGTATAGATTCTAATGGCGAAGAAATAGCAAGTACTGATATACCATTATACACCTTTATCAATCCAGCAGGACTTGATGCTCGAGGCAGAAATCTTTATATGCCAACAGATGCTTCTGGTGAAGCTGTTGAGGGCGTGCCAGGTGAAGAAAATGTAGGCACATTAACTCAAGGCTTTTTAGAAATGTCAAACGTTGAAATTGTTGATGAAATGGTAAATATGATTACTGGTCAGCGTGCTTATGAAATGAATTCAAAAGCTATTCAAACTTCTGACACTATGCTTCAAACTGCTATTCAGCTAAAACGTACTTAATATATTGTGTAGAATGGGTATCGCTATGTTTGTTTTTAGAGATAAAATTAAAGCACTTATCACCATACTTATATGTGTCTTTGCTTTTTCCTATGCCTTTGCAAGTTTTGCCTATGGGCAAGATAATTCTTGGCGCATCAAGGTGAAAGAAGCGGCGCTTGTAGAAAATGATATTGTGACTTTAGGCGATATAGCTGAGCCTTTAGGTTCGCTTTCAACAGAAGATTGGAATGTATTAAAAACTATTCAACTTTTTGCAGCACCTAAAGAATCAGGTAAGCCCTTTCAAATTTCGAAGAAAAAATTAGAAGAAAGTTTATTTCATGTACTTGGTAATAGCGCTCACTATCTTTTATTGCCAAGTTCATTAGTCATACAAAAAGACGGCGTTCTCTTTGACGAACAAGCCATTATGCAATTAGTACACGAAGAATTAAGACCAAAACTTTCAATGCTTGATGGTAGAACAGAACTTGTCGACTTTCGTGTTCCCTCTTCAATCTTCTTGCCAGTAAAAGGGCAAAGATTAGAATTAGAAGATACACAAGTAAGAGCTGGAAGAATTTCACTCAAATTTTATGCTAAAGAAATGGACGGATCAACAGTAAAACGCTACACAGGCACAGTGTTTTTAAATCTTTGGAAAAATGTACCAGTGCCAGTTCGTCCATACAATAGAGGCGATATGCTAAGCCCTGATAATTTGAGCTTTGCAGAAAAAAATATAGCTCATGTCAGTGGCGAAGTGTGGAATGGTAAAGGCGGCCCTTGGCAATTCAATACAGCCGTGGGAAGCAATGAAGCAATACTCGTGTCAGATCTATCCCCATTAGCAATGATACGAAAAGGACAAAGCGTTGATATTGTTTACAGTAAAGGCAGTGTCTATATCAAACAAAAAGGCGAAGCTTTAGAAGATGGCGGCCCTGGCGAAAACATCAATGTGCGTAATATTCAAAGTAAAAAACAAGTTGTCGGTAGAGTGGTTGACGGGCAAACTGTAGAACTCAATTAGGCTATGTTTCAAACTAATCCCATTTTGCTCCTCAACAAAGCAAAATATATGTAGAAACAGAGCATAGAAGGAAAAAAATATGAATACATTCTATAAAAATACAGCATGTTTATTGCTTAGCTTGTTGGCTATTGGCTGCACAGCTGCTAAGGAACAACCAAGCCCGATGGCGCCAATCACACAACCTATGAGCTATAACGAACCCGCTCCAACATATTCAAACCCTGGCTCTTTGTTCAATCCAAGCAATGGAAACGATCTCTACGCAGATTCAAGAGCAAGAAATATAGGCGATATCGTTATTGTTAATATAGTTGAAAGCAATACTGCTTCAAATGAGTCAGATACCTCCACCACAAGAGAAAATTCTCGCGACCTCACAGCAAACTCTTTTTTCACTAAAAAAAGTGTGCCTCTCTTCGGAGATATTGGTACAGGTGTGCCAGCGCTCGACTTGCAAAGTAATTCAGAATTTAGCGGTTCAGGCTCAACTTCACGCTCAAATACAATCACCGCAACCGTAGCTTCAAGAGTTGTCAAAATTTTGCCAGATAATGTTTTGCAAATTGAGGGTATACGTGAAACCCGTGTGAATAGCGAAAAACAATATATTGCCGTGCGTGGCTTTGTGCGCTCAAGGGATATTTCTCCTGAAAACACTATAGATTCAAATTATTTAGCAGATGCACAGATAGAATATTTCGGCTCTGGTTTAATAAATGACAGCCAAAAACCGGGCTGGTTATCAAGATTGTTAGATGTTATCAATCCTTTTTAGAACACATTCTAGTTATTGAATAAAAGAAAAACCATATCTGTAAAAAGGTATGGTTTTTCTTTATATAGTTTTGTGGGGTTAAAGGTAAATTTAAAAGGCATGGATTCCACGCCTCTTGTTTCTTGCTGTTTTACTTCGCAAAACAGAGAAATAAGGGCTCTGAATGACAAAAGGAAGATGACTTAATACTATTAAAAATTTTCTTCCTTGTGTCACTCAGAGGGCGAAGCCCGTGGAGTCCATGCTTTTAAAAGTTAAACACAGCCTAAATTTTATCAAGAAAGATTATAGGTATAACCTAAACAGTCAACATCAATTAAATCACGTAAAGCGTGAACTGCGTGCAAAGTAACAAAATTATATACACATAATAAAAATTGGCGAATTGGAAAATCTAGTGCTTGCACGTAGATTTTCCAATTCGCCAATTTTTCATATGGGTTTCCAAAGGGGCCACCGCTCCTTTGGCCGTCGGAGACAAAAAAGAAAATTTTTATTTCACAACTATTTTTTTAGAAACACTATCTAGCGTCTTTTTAGAAAATCTAAATTGATATTATCCAATTCTTTGAGAACTTTTTCTGTGACGTCTTCGACTTGTTTTGTTACTTCATCGCCTAATTCTTTAGGAATTATTTCATTTATTTCTTTTGGCAGAACCTTATCAAGTTTCAGTTCTTCTTGAACTTTTTCGATGGCTTTATTTACTGCTTCGTCTACTTGTTTTTCAATCCTTTCTTGTTCTTCTGCGAGTTTTTTCTCTAATTCTTTGAGTGCGGCATCGAGTTCTTTTTGTCCAAATTGGAGAAGTCCTTTGTCGCTTTCAACATATTCACCCACACGAGATTGGAGCGTGGCCTTTTCTTGTTCGGCTTCTTTTCTTAATTGTTCTAAGCGTGCAAAAGCTTCTTTTGACACAGTGCTTTCAGAGTAGATTAGAGCTGTATCTACATAGCCGCTTTTATCATTATCGCAGGCTGAAATAATTAAGGATAGCGTTAAAATTGCAAAAATGCTTATTTTTTTCATGTATTGCTCCAAGTTCAAGTAATGTCAAAAAAGATATAGCAAAGTATAAATAAAAAATCTACTTTATAATTTTAGGGGAAAAGTTCATAGAAGATGGCGAATTTATATGAAATAAGCTGAATTTATATGAAAAGTAATGTAAAAATAATGGTGAGTATGAGTGATGGCAATAAGTTTGAGAGTCTAATTTGCGTAAGTTCTAAGAGATTTAACCCTATACCTATAATAATAGCGCCGCCGAGGGCTGAAAGTTCTGTTACTAGAGCTTCGCTGATGTAGGGGGCTAAAAATTGAGCGCATAGAACTATGCTTGCTTGATAGATGAAAACGCTAAAAGCTGAAAAGACAACACCAAGACCAAAAACTGAACCCATAGCAATTGAGGCAAAGCCATCTAATATTGATTTAGAAAAGGCAACGGAAGTGTCATTTCTTAATCCTTCGTCTAATGAGGAAATAATGGCCATAGCGCCAATGCAAAAAAGTACGGAAGCGCTCACAAAGCCCTCTGTAAAGCGTGGATCTTTTGTTTTTACTTTTGCTTTTACCTTATCGCCAAATTTCAAAAATTTCTGTTCTAAGTCTAGGGCTTCGCCTACAACGCCACCTATGAGCAGTGAAAATATTAATATGAGAATTTCATTTGTTTGCATTGCCATTTGAAAACCGATAATAAGCACGGAAATGCCAAGACATTGAAAAATTGTTTGGCGCATTTTATCTGAAAGTTTAGAACCGACAGACATGCCAATAAAAGCCCCAATAATAATGGCAAGGGCATTAACGGTAGGGCCAATGGGAAAAATCATAGCTACACTTCCTATGTGAGAATGCACAAATGCTATAACGCAAGTGTGCATTTTGCAAGCCTAAAATAGACAAGTTTATTTTTTTTTGTTAAAAAACTTGCTCTTTGTGAAAAGAGTGATTATGTTTACTGGAATACGAATTTATATCCTTTTGGAGGTTTTTTATGTTTACATCAGTAGCGTATGCAGCAGGTTCTGCACCAGCAGCAGGCGGGCAGGCAAGCATGCTTATGCAATTTCTCCCATTAATCTTAATGTTTGTAGTTTTCTATTTTCTTTTGATTCGTCCACAACAAAAGAAAGCTAAAGAACACAAAGCAATGTTAGAAGCGATTAAAAAAGGCGATCACGTACTTACAAGCGCAGGTATTCTTGGTCGTGTTGTAGATATTGAAGGTCAATTACTTGTTTTAGATCTTGGTAAGACAGAAGTTAAAGTTGTTCGTGCCTATGTTTCAAGCGTAGTAGATCCTAAGAATTTAGTTGCTGCTAGCCCAGAAGAAGCGAAAGCAAACGAACCTAAAGCGTGAAATAAATAATAAGGATCGGGTGATCCACACAACTAAAATGTGGAGCAAGCAATTGCTTCACATTTTAGAGTATTTTACTAAATAGTGTCGTCAAAATTGCCTTTTCGATTTTCTCATCGTCAGATTTCAAGTGCTTTTTCAGTTATTTATGTTTAAATAAACTCCTTCAAAGCTCTTTTATCTTCCTTGATATAATGCGAAAATTCATATTTTGACGACACTATTTAGGGTGTATTTCTAGATTAAATCTTTTTTGTCTTGCATATGTATTGTGAAAATGCGATAAAGACGCATTTGATAGGAATTTTAAAAATTTCGATAGCTTACAGTGAAAATCTTTCTTTTTCTTTTGTGTCTTTTGAAGTAAGATTTGTATATGAGCAAGATTATTAATGAGAATGCCCTTGTTTTTTAGCGATAGAAAAATATTAAATACTTTCCTGTTCAATAGTATTTATAAGGAAAATATATGAGAATGGCGCCTTTAAGAGCGATATTTTCGACTTGTGTTTTTTTTGTAGCATTAGTTTTTGCTTTACCTAATATCCCACAAGTTGAAAAATCTATAGGGAATTTACTTCCCGATTCACAAATCAATTTAGGTCTAGATTTAAAAGGGGGCGTAAGCCTTACCCTTGGTGTGCAAGTAGATGCAGCCTTGAAAAATTTCCTTTCTTCCACAGGACAAGATGTTAAAGATCTTGCAAGTGAAGAAAATGTAATGATTTTGCAATCTCGCATTGTTGAAAATACATTAGAACTTATTGTACCTAAAGCAAGTGATGAAGAACCTTTAAGAAATCTTCTTTCTACAACTTTTCCACAACTTGATTTAGTTGACGTTGAAATTGGCGCAAATTCTGAGCGCATTTTCAAGTTGAACTTTGTTGAAGCTGAGCGTGTACTCTTAGAAGAGCAAGTCTTAGATCAAGCAGTTACAACTATACGTAATCGTATAGATCAATTTGGTGTAGCTGAACCAGACATTCGCAAGCAAGCCGACAATCGTATACAAATACAATTACCTGGCCTTGATAATCCAGATCGTGCCATTGCGCTTGTTGGTCAAACGGCTTCTCTTGCTTTTCACTTAGTAAGAGATGATGTTGACACTTCTGCTTTTAGGCTTCCTGCGGGTACTGCTTTCTTTCCTATGAAGACAATTTTGGCTAATGGCCAAGAGCATGAATCGCAAATAGTTTTAGATTCTGCCGTCCTTATGACAGGTGTAGATATTACTGATGCTCGCCCTAGCTATGGGGATATGGGTGAAATATATGTTGGTCTTGATTTCAATAATCAAGGCGCTAAAGATTTTGAAGAAATCACTGGTGACAATGTTGGCAAGCGCATAGCCATTGTTTTAGATGGCACTGTTTTCTCTGCGCCAGTTGTGAATGAAAGAATTGTTGGCGGTTCAGCGAGCATTTCTGGTTCTGCCAATATTCAAGAAGCGCAGGATTTAGCTATTATTTTAAGAGCTGGTGCATTACCTGCTCCTGTTGAAGTTTTAGAAGAACGTACTGTTGGGCCATCTTTGGGCGCAGATTCAATACGTTCAGGGCTTTTAGCGGCTTTAGTTGGCGGTTTAGCTGTTATGGTGATTATGCCTATTTATTATGGTAAATCGGGGCTTATTGCTGACATTATGCTTTGTTTTAGTATGCTTTTATTATTCGCAGGGCTTGGCGCTTTTGGTGCTACGCTTACACTTCCAGGCATTGCAGGTATTGTTCTTACTATTGGTATGGCTGTTGATGCAAATGTACTTATATATGAACGAATAAGGGAAGAGTTGAAGCATGGTCATAGTCCACTTAAGGCTGTTGAAGCTGGTTTTGCTCGTGCTAGTATTTCTATTTTAGATTCGCAAGTAACTACAATGATTGTTGCTCTCATTCTTTATCAGTTTGGTACTGGCCCTGTTCGTGGTTTTGCGGTTACTTTGGCTATTGGTATTTTGGCTTCATTGTTCACAGCGGTTTTTGTTTCTCGTGATGTCTTTGTTTATTGGATGAAGAAAAGCGATAGCATTAGTATATAAGGAATAATCATGGCTTTTAATTTAATAAAAAAAATCCCTTCCATTAATTTTGTTGGCTTTCGCTTTATAGCCTATATCATGTCTACAGTGGTTTTTTTGCTCGCTATTGGCGCAATATTCTTCAATAATGGGCTGAATTACGGCGTTGATTTTGCTGGCGGCGCAATGGTGCAAGTAGAATTTAGCCAAGGCGTGCAAGATGAAAAAGTGAAGCAAGCGCTCAATCCATTAAAAATACCTGGGCTTGTAGTTCAACAAATTGGCCTTGAAAACACTGAATATTTAGTTCGTTTTTCTAGTACGGATAATACGCAAGAATATAGAGATGTTATTATAGACACTTTAAATGCGCAAATGCCTGAAGCAAATGCAAGCATACAAAGGCTAGAAATGGTAGGGCCAAAGGTAGGCGAAGACTTACAAAATGCAGCGCTAGAAGCTCTTTTCTATGCTGTTTTGAGTATTGTTGTCTATATTTCGGGCAGGTTTGAACATCGTTGGTTATTGGCTGGTGGTATGGCTCTTGCTCTTGGGTTGCTCTCTTATGGTTTAGAAATTTTCGGACTTGGCAGAATATGGCAAGTTTCGCTTGGAATGGCTTTAACATTGGGTATTTGTTTTGTATTAAGGCTAAACTTCGCCTTAGGTGCAATTATTGCGCTCATACATGACGTAGGTATTACTGTTGGTATTCTTACTTTCTTAGGAAAGGAAATAGATTTGAATATCGTGGCGGCATTACTCACTATTGTTGGTTATTCTTTGAACGACACTATCGTAAACTACGACAGAATACGTGAGAATTTCAAAGCGCAAGATGAAGAAAATCCTGCTCCTATTGGAGAAATCATCAATTCAAGTATCAATCAAACATTAGGCAGAACCATTATGACAAGTGGTACTACTCTTGCGGCTGTATTGAGCTTGTATATTCTTGGTGGTGGCGTGATTAATGATTTTGCCTTTACTATGCTCTTGGGTGTAGTTATTGGTACTTTCTCTTCTATCTTTGTTGCAAGTCCATTGCTTATGGCTTTGGGCGATGAAAAACTCTATATTTCTCGCTTCCATAAAAAAGAAGAAGAGCATGAAAAGCCGGGCGAACATGGCATGGTGTAAGGTTTTTGCTATAAAAATCATAGCCTAGACTTTTAGCCTTTCTTCTGCTATATTCATAAAAACAAATAATAAAGAGAACAATTATGAAAAATATGATGAAAATTTTCTTTGTTTTACTTTGTGTTTTTGCCCTATCAAGCAATGCACAAGCCAATGGCCCAAAAGTAAAATTAGAAACAAATATGGGTAATATTATCATTCAATTAGATGAAATTAATGCGCCTATTTCAACAGCAAACTTCCTTTCTTATGTGAAAGATGGTTTCTATGACGGCTTGATTTTTCACCGTGTTATCCCAAATTTTATGATTCAAGGTGGCGGTTTTACACCAAATTTATCACAAAAAGCTACTCGTGCTACTATTAAAAATGAAGCAGATAATGGCTTGAAAAATAAGAAATATACTATTGCAATGGCTCGCACCAACGATCCACATTCTGCATCTTCTCAATTCTTTATCAATACTAAAGACAATAACCACCTCGATTACACAAGATCTAGCGGTTCTGGTTGGGGCTATGCGGTTTTTGGAAAGGTTATTGAGGGGCAAGAAGTTGTTGACGCCATTGGAAAAGTACAAACAACAAAAAAGGGCTTCTATTCAGACGTTCCAACTCAAAACATTGTTATTACTAAAGCAAGTATCTATTAAAATAAACATATTGGAGAATTATGATGAAAGTAAAATTAGAAACAAGCATGGGCGATATTGTCCTTTCTTTAAATGAAGAAAAAGCACCAATCACTACAGCAAACTTTATCACCTATGTGAAAGACGGCTTCTTTGACGGCTTAATCTTCCACCGTGTTATTCCAAACTTTATGATTCAAGGCGGCGGCTTTACTCCTGAAATGGAACAAAAACAAAGCCGTGCAAACATTGAAAATGAAGCTGATAATGGCCTAAAAAACAAGAAATATTCTGTTGCAATGGCTCGCACTCCTGATCCACATTCAGCTTCATCACAATTCTTTATCAATTCAAAAGACAATGATTTCTTAAACTTCTCATCTCCTACTGTTTCTGGTTGGGGCTATTGCGTATTTGGCGAAGTAGTTGAGGGTATGGAAGTTGTTGACGCTATTGAAAAAGTAGAAACAACAAATAAGGGCTATCATGGCGATGTGCCTGTAGAATCAGTAATTATCAATAAAGCTAGTCTTGTTGAAGAAGCTGAATAATAACGCTTTTTACAATGTGTTTCTAAATTATTTCTTTTGCTTGTTGGTTCTATAGCCAAAATTTCTTGTATAATCTAGAATTAGCTATATTAGAGAGCCAAGAAGCAAAACTCTTAATTTAGAAACACTTTCTGGATTTTTGGGAGGTTTCCCTCCCTCTTATTTTAGAAACATACCTTAGTCTATGTTCTGTTTTTTTATGAATGTCTATTAATTCGGAGTATTTGTATGAAACTTTCTGACTTAGCCAAGCAATTAAATTGCGTACTTAAAGGAGAAGATAAGGAAATTACAGGCGTAAACACCCTGCAAGAAGCCACTTCAAGTGAACTTTCCTTTCTTTCAAATCCTAAATATATCAAGCAAGTAGCTCAAACAAAAGCTGCGGCTATCATCATAAAAGAAGAATTGAGCCAAGATGTTGAAACTGCGCTCATTTCAGAAAAACCTTATGAAGATTTTGCAAGAACTATAGCTATGTTTGCAAAGCCACAAGGATTTTTATCTGGTATTAGTCCTCTTGCTTATGTGCATGAGAGCGCAAAGATTGGTAATAATTGCACAATTTATCCTTTTGCAACAATTGGAAAAGATGTTGTTATTGGCGACAATTGCACTATTTTCTCTTCTGTTTATATTGGCGAAGAAACTATATTAGGCAATGATTGTGTGATTTATCCTAATGCTGTTATTATGGGCAAGGTGAAGCTTGGTAATGCTTGCTGTTTACAACCTGGAGCCGTTGTTGGTGCTGAAGGTTTTGGTTTTGTGCCTACTCCTTATGGTATTCAAAAAATTCCGCAAATCGGTACTGTTGAATTTGGCAATAAAGTAGAACTTGGCGCAAATTCGTGTGTAGATAGAGCAGCTTTAGCCGCAACACGTATTGATGATGGCACAGCAATAGACAATCTTGTTCAAATAGGGCATAATGTCGAAATTGGTAAAAACTGCCTTATCATTTCTCAAACTGGTATTGCAGGTTCTTCTACAGTTGGCGACAATGTTACCATTGCGGCTCAATGTGGCGTAGCAGGACATTTGCATATTGGCTCTGGAACAACCATAGCGCCGAAAAGTGGAGTAGCTAAAGACGTGCCAGAAAATGTGGTTATGGGGGGTAGTCCTCTTACAGATCAAAAGTCATATATGCGCACACTTGCACTTATGCCAAGATTCCCAGAAATATTTACACGTCTAAACAAAATCGAAAAAGCTTTAGACATTAAAGAAGAAAAATAGCAATTTATCGGAGATAATATGTCAGATCAAGACAATGTAAAAGAAGGCTATGACATTCATAAAATACTTGAATTACTTCCACATAGATATCCATTTTTATTAGTAGATAGGGTGACTGAAATTGTCCCTATGAAATATATTAAAACCTATAAAAATGTAAGTTATAATGAAGAATTTTTCCAAGGGCACTTCCCATCACAGCCTATTATGCCTGGTGTATTGATGATTGAAGCTCTTGCGCAAACAGCTATATTACTTATTCTTTCATCAAAAGAAGAAGAAGAAAGAAATAAGAATGATCTTTATGTATTTACAGGGATAGAAAAAGTTCGTTTTCGTAAACAAGTTGTTCCTGGCGATAAATTTGAAATGGTTTGCGAAAATCCACGCACAAAACTTGGCGTATGGAAATGCGATTGTAAAGGCTATGTAGACGGCAAGGTTGTGGTTCAAGCTGAATTAACAGCGGCATCAGTCGCAAAAAAATAAGGAAAAAGCATGCAAAATATTCATCCTACAGCCTTTATAGGGCAAAATGTAGAAATTGCTGAAGATGTCATTATTGGCCCTGCTGCTTTTATTGAAGATGATGTAAAAATTGGCTCTGGTACTCGTGTTGATGCTTTTGCAAGCATAAAACAATTTACTACTGTTGGAAAGAATAATCATATCCATTCTTATGCTATGGTAGGTGGAGTGCCACAAGATTTGAAGTTTGCTGGCGAAAGAACTGAACTTATCTTGGGTGATAATAATAGTGTACGTGAATTTGCTACTCTGCATAGAGGCACTGTGCAAGGCGGCGGTATTACTCGCATAGGCGACAATAATCTTTTTATGGCTTATACGCACGTTGCGCATGATTGCCAACTTGGCTCTAATATTGTTATGTCGAATAGTGCCACTTTGGCTGGCCATGTTGAAGTGGGTGATAATGCTATATTAGCAGGTTTATGCGCTGTTCACCAATTTTCACGCATAGGAAAAAACGCCTTTATTGGTGGTGGTTCACTAGCTGCGCAAGACGTACCTCCTTATATGTTAGTTGTGCCTGGCCCAGAAAGGGGTTATGTGCATGCACCGAATATTGTTGGTCTTAGAAGATTACAATTAGGTAGTGAAAGAGTTTCTGCTATTAAAGATGCGTATAAGAAAATTTGGCGTTCAGATATGCCACGAAAAGAAGCTCTTGAATATTTAGAAGCGACTTATGATTTTGTAGAAATCAAAGAAATTATTGAATTTATTCGCTCTTCTGAACGTGGAATCTTGACTGGCCCACCTAAGAAAGAGATTCAATAATATAGATTTTGGGCTATTCGCACGCAAAATGATAGCGGAAGATGGATTAATTATATTTAAAAGGCATGGACTCCTCCCTCTAGGTGACGTAAGGATAAATCATTTTTTCTAAGTCATTCAGAGCCCTTATTTCTCTGTTTTGCGAAGTAAAACAGCAAGAAATAAG
>CAYJDN010000035.1:0-9549 GCA_964368925.1 uncultured Desulfovibrionaceae bacterium
ATAAGGAATGGAAAGAATAGCAGTTAAATACATGACTGTCAACTTTACAAAAATCAAGTTTTGCCATAAATCTATGTATATTTCACAAAATATGTCAAATCTTGACAAATATAATTAAGCATTATTAGAATTATTGTCAATTTTATCATGTTATTATTATTTATTAACATAACTCATTATAATTATCATACAATTTAAAAACTTGCTATCCAAGCAAAGAAAGGATAAAACAAGCGAACAATTCTACAATTATTCGAGATTTTAATGAAATGTACTGTTTGTAAAGAGAAGGCGATAATTGCCTTACCTAGTCATAATTCTGCTTTTTGCGAGCCTTGTTTTTTGGCTTTTTTCACACGTCAAGTTGAGAAAGGGATAAAGGCGAGTCCAGTTGGTAAAGGGCCTTTATTTAAGCATAGCGACAAAATTCTTGTGGCGCTTTCTGGCGGTAAGGATAGTCTTGCGCTCATGTTGGAATTGTCTTTACAGGGCTATGATGTCACTGGTTTACATATTGATTTATCAATTGGCGAGTCTTCGATAAAGGCTCGTGGTGTTGTTGAGCGATTTTGTAAAAAGCATGAATTGAAGCTGATTGTAAAAGAAATGGCACAAGAAGGTTTAGCAATTCCTGATGTAAAGGCACGATTAAAGCGTCCTATTTGTTCTGCTTGCGGCAAGATTAAGAGATATTTTTTCAATAAAACAGCATTGGATCTAGGTTATGATGCTCTTGCGACTGGTCATAATTTAGATGATGAAGTGGCAAGGCTTTTTTCTAATACAATTCGTTGGGATAGGGCATATTTGAGTGATCAAGCGCCGCTATTGGAAGATACTGATGGTTTTGGGCGCAAAGTAAAACCTCTTTGGCGTCTTGGCGAATTTGAAACAGCAAACTATGCTTTTATTAAAGGTATAGAAAATCATCATGCGCCTTGTCCTTATTCAAAAGGGGCAAGTTTTACTATTCATAAAAATTTGTGGGTAGATTTAGAAGCGGCGATGCCTGGCAGGAAATTAGATTTCTATCAAGGATTTTTGGAGCGTGGCAGGCCTATTTTTGCTGAATATGAAGAGAAATCAGGTGATGTTTTGAATCCATGTGAACAATGTGGATATCCTACATCTGCTGGGGTTTGCGGTGTTTGCCGAATACGAGAAGCGTTAAAAAATTAAATTTAAAAAATAATTGCTTGCTGAATTAGCAAAAATTCTTTATAAATACAAAAAAATAATTTTTTTTAGGAGCAAAGGAATGAGTAAAGAAGAAATTAATGCCTTTTTGGGCGCTAGCACTGAATATACGGGTAAACTTGTTTTTCAAGGTGCAGTACGCATAGATGGTATTTTTCGTGGCGAAATTGTGAGCGAAGGTAGCCTTATTGTTGGTAAAGATGCTCAAATTGAAGGCACAGTATACGTTGGCGAACTCATTCTTTCAGGTTTGCTAAGCGGTAAAGTTTTTGCCAAGAAAAGAGTAACTATGCACAAGGGCGGTAAGCTTGTGGGCAACATTTATTCTCCTAATTTAGTAGTAGAAGATGGCGCTATTTTACAAGGTAGCGTAGATATGGAATCTGACGTATCTGCGATTAATGCTAAGCAGCAAGCGGCACAAAGCGAACAAGCACCTAAATAATTTAATATAAAATCAACAATGCCTTTTTAGACAAGAATTGCTTGTGCAATATTGCACGCAATCTTTTTATATTTTTGCTTTACAAATGTGAAAATATTGTCTATCATACGGCATTGTTTTTTTGTGGACTACGTTAAATTTGTTAATAAATTAACGTAAAAAGTAGAAAAGTCAATAAAAAGAACCTCTTGAACAAGGGAGAGCCTACTTTGATTAGTGTTAACTTTACAGTAGCAATTCAATTCATCAATTTTCTTATTGGTTTATTGATTATTAACTATTTGATTATTAAGCCTTTGCGTGAAGTTATGGCAAAACGCCGTGCGTCACTCAGTGTATTGAACACCGACGCCCGTTCATTTGAAGCGAAAGCGAAGTCTAAGCTTATGAATTATGAAGAGCGTTTGAAAGCTGTAAAGGCTGAAATTGCGCAACAAAGGGAAAGCTTGAAAGAAGAAGCGAGTTCAAAGGCTCATGCTCTTCAATCGGGTGCGGAAGAAGAATCACGTTCTATTCGCCAAGCGGCGCAAGAGAGCAGGGTTGTTGAGGGTGAAAAGGCTTATGCTGAATTAAGCACTCAAACACAAAGCTACGCTCAATCTTTTGTTGAACGTTTATTTTCTAAGTAGGGCTTATATATGAAATTATCTACATTAATCCTTATTGTTTGTGCGACATTGCTTCCAAATGCTGCTTTTGCAGCGGTTGAGGGTGGTCATATAAATTGGCTTGATTTTGGTCTTAGAATTGCGAACGTGGCGATTTTCTTGTTTATCATATATAAGATGGCAGGTAAGAAGATTGGTGCATTGCTTACTTCTCGTGGTGAAAAGTATGTTTCTGATTTAGAGCAGCTTGAAAATGAAAAAAAGGCTTCAATTGAAGCTTTAGCAGATGTTGAAAAACGTATTGCAAATATTGAAGAAGAATGTGCATCATTATTAGCTGAGGGTAAGGCGCAAGCTGAACAAATGGCGGCAACTATTGTAGCTGAAGCTGAAAAGCAAGCAAAGGCGATAGTTGAACAGGCGCATAAATCTGCTGGGCAATTGGTTCAAAATGAGATTGCACAAGTGCGTGCAAAGCTTGCAGATGAAATTGTTATGGAAGTTCGCAAAAACTTAGAACAAAATCTAAGTGAAGCAAAGCATCAAGATTTGATTGACTCTTCTTTGAAGCGTGTTTCAAATTTCTAGGATAAGGGAAAGTCATGCAAAATTCAGTTGTAGCGGCAAGATATGCACAGGCCTTTTTTGATATGGTCAAAGAGCGTGGAGTTGAAGAGCTTCATAATGTATGTGCAGTACTTGCGGGCTTTAAAGAAGCCGTTGATAGTTCTGAAGAACTTTTATTATTGATAAAAAATCCTGTTTTAGCAGAAGAAGACAAGAAGAATGTTGTAGCCAAAGTGCTTGAAAAGCTTGGTGCTAATCAACTTTCAAATCAATTTTTCTTTCTTCTTTTAGAAAAGAATAGGCTTATATATATTTCTGCAATTGCAGAGCAGTTTAGCACATTATTAGACGAATTTGAAGGTATATCAAGAGGTAGTTTGACAACTGCTATTGCGATGGACACAAAACGTCAAGATGAAATCAAGGCTGCTTTGGAAGAGCAAACAGGTCGTAAACTTGCTTTATCTTATTTAGTTGACCCTAAACTTTTAGGCGGATTAGTTCTAAAAGTGGGTGACATTGTTTTAGATTCAAGCATTTCGACTCAACTTAATAACTTTAGTCAAACAATTAAAAGAGGCGCAGATGCAAATTAAGGCTGAAGAAATCGGTAAAATAATTGAGGAACAAATCCGCAATTATGACCAACGCATCGAAATGAGCGAAACAGGAACAGTATTATCCGTTGGTGATGGTATTGCTCGTGTTTACGGCGTTCGCAATGCGATGAACATGGAATTATTAGAATTCCCCGGTGGATTGATGGGTATGGTGCTTAACCTTGAAGAAGACAACGTTGGTGTTGCGCTTCTTGGTTCAGACTCTGAAGTAAAAGAGGGTGATATTGTAAAGCGTACAGGGCGTATTTTCTCTGTGCCAGTGGGCGATGCTGTTATGGGTCGTGTGCTCAATCCTCTTGGTCAACCATTAGATGGCTTAGGACCAGTCGAAACTGACACCTATAAGCAAGTGGAATTGAAAGCTCCGGGCGTTATGGCTCGTAAGAGTGTTCATGAACCTATGCCTACTGGTTTAAAAGCTATTGATGCTATGACACCTATCGGTCGTGGACAACGTGAGCTTATCATTGGTGATAGACAAATTGGTAAAACTGCTGTTTGTCTTGATGCAATTATTGCTCAAAAGAACACAGATATTCACTGTTTCTATGTAGCGATTGGACAAAAGAAGTCAACAGTAGCATTAGTTGCTGAAACTTTACGTCGTCATGGCGCTATGGAATATACTACTATTATATCAGCTTCAGCTTCTGAATCAGCTCCATTGCAGTTTATTGCTGCTTATGCTGGTTGTACAATGGCTGAATACTATAGAGATAATGGCAAGCATGCGCTTATTATTTATGATGATTTATCAAAACAAGCGGTTGCTTACCGTCAAATGTCATTGCTTCTTCGTCGTCCTCCAGGACGTGAAGCGTATCCTGGTGACGTTTTCTACTTACACTCACGTTTACTTGAGCGTGCGGCGAAAATGTCAGATGAACTTGGTGGCGGTTCTTTAACAGCTCTTCCAATCATTGAAACTCAAGCTGGTGACGTATCAGCCTATATTCCTACTAACGTAATTTCTATTACTGATGGTCAGGTTTTCTTAGAATCTAACTTATTCAACGCAGGTCTTCGTCCAGCTATTAACGTAGGTATCTCAGTATCTCGTGTTGGTGGTGCGGCTCAGATTAAAGCTATGAAGCAAGTTGCTGGTACATTACGTCTTGATCTTGCACAATACCGTGAAATGGCAGCTTTTGCTCAATTCGGTTCAGATCTTGATGCTTCAACTAAGCAAACTCTTGAACGTGGTGCTCGTTTGACTGAACTTCTCAAACAACCACAATACGCTCCAATGCCACAAGAAGAACAAGTTGCATCTCTTTATGCAGCTACTCGTGGTCACTTAGACGATATTGAAGTGAGCTCAGTTCAGCCTTTTGAAAAAGGATTTTTAGAATTACTTCGCACTGCAAAGAGCGACATTCTTACTGATATCCGTGAGAAAAAGACTTTAGACAAAGACTTAGAAGAGCGTTTAGTGGCAGCTATCAAAGAATTTAAGGCAACATTTAAGGCTTAGGGTGGAATTATGCCCTCTTTAAAAGACGTAAAATCCCAAATAGTTGGTGTAGGTAAAACTAAGCAGATTACCAAGGCCATGTTTATGGTGGCTTCTTCAAAATTGCGTGGAGCGCAAGGACGTATTGAACGTTTTCGCCCTTATGCAGAAAAATTTGAAGCCCTCTTGCGTGACCTCTCTTCTCGTGCAGCTGACGCCACTCATCCGCTTTTAGAAGTGCATGAAGAAATAAAAACTGTTGTTATTATTCTTATGACTTCTGAAAGAGGTCTTTGTGGTGCATACAATACAAACATCATCACTGCCGCTACAAAATTTGCCAAAGCTCAACAAGCTGAAGGCAAAGAAGTGCAATTTATCACTGTTGGCAAAAAGTCACGTGAAGCTGTTGCAAAAGCTGGTTTCACAATTAGTGAATCATTTGATGATGTTATGGGTGATTTCAATTTCACATTAGCAACACATATAGGCGAAGAACTTATTCGTGCTTATGGCGCTAAAGAAATTGACGCTGTAGAAATTTTCTACGGCCACTTTATCCACGTTGCTAGACAAAGCACAGAGCAGCTTTCATTACTTCCAGTAGTACCTAGCGTATCTGAAGAAGTAGTGGAAAGTTCATTAGAGTATGTTTATGAGCCAAGCGAAGCAGAACTGCTTGCAGAACTTCTTCCTAAATATGTAAATGGTCAAATTTACAGAGCATTACTTGATAATTCAGCAAGCGAAAATGCAGCTCGTATGACAGCTATGGATAATGCCACACGTAACTGTGATGACATGATTAGTTCACTCACTCTGCTTTATAACAAAACACGTCAAGCAGCTATCACTTCAGAGTTAGTAGACATCGTTGGTGGTGTTGAAGCTTTGAATGGTTAAGTTGGTAGATATAAATTAAAGGAGTAACAAAATGGCTCAAGTAAAAGGTCATATTGTTCAGGTTATTGGTGCCGTTGTTGACGTTGCCTTTCCTGAGGGGGCGTTGCCTAACATTCTAAACGCTCTCGAAATAAAAAACCCTAATAACGTTGATGCTCCAGAGCTTATCTGTGAAGTTGCTCAACACGTGGGAAATAACGTAGTTCGTACAATTGCTATGGACTCTACTGACGGTCTAGCTAGAGGTATGGAAGTTACTGACACTGGTAACCCAATTATGACTCCAGTTGGTAAAGCAGCGGTAGGACGTGTTATGAACGTTGTAGGTCGTCCTGTTGACGGCTTTGGTCCTATTGAAGCAGAAAAATATTATCCAATCCACAGACCAGCTCCTGAATTTACAGAACTAAACACAAGTGTTGAAGTTTTGGAAACAGGTATCAAAGTTGTTGACTTATTAGTACCATTCCCTAAAGGTGGTAAAATTGGTCTCTTCGGTGGTGCTGGTGTTGGTAAAACTGTTGTTCTTCTTGAACTTATCAACAACATTGCAAAACAACACGGTGGTTCATCTGTTTTTGCTGGTGTTGGTGAGCGTACTCGTGAAGGTAACGATCTTTATCACGAATTAAAAGACGCTGGCGTTTTGGAACGTGCTACACTTGTATACGGCCAAATGAACGAGCCTCCAGGAGCACGTGCTCGTGTTGCTCTTACAGCTCTTGCTTGTGCTGAGTATTTCCGTGATGAAGAAAACCAAGACGTTCTCTTATTTATTGATAACATCTTCCGTTTTACTCAAGCTGGTTCAGAAATGTCTGCGCTACTTGGACGTATGCCATCTGCGGTTGGTTACCAACCAACACTTGGTACTGACTTAGGTGCTCTTCAAGAACGTATTACTTCAACTAACAAAGGTTCAATTACATCAGTTCAAGCTGTTTACGTTCCTGCGGATGACTTGACTGACCCTGCGCCTGCAACTACATTTGCTCACTTAGATGGTAAATTAGTTCTTTCACGTCAGATTTCAGAACTTGGTATCTATCCTGCGGTTGATCCACTCGATTCTAGCTCACGTATTCTTGATCCACTCGTTGTTGGTGATGAACACTATTCAGTAGCTCGTCAAGTTCAGCAAATTCTTCAAAAATACAAAGACTTGCAAGATATTATCGCAATTCTTGGTATGGACGAACTTTCAGACGATGACAAAGTTATTGTTAACCGTGCTCGTCGTATTCAAAGATTCTTGTCACAACCATTCCACGTTGCTGAAACTTTTACAGGCACACCAGGTGTTTATGTAAAACTTGAAGATACTGTTCGTTCTTTCAAAGGCATTTTAGCTGGTGAATACGATCACTTATCTGAAAATGATTTCTACATGGTTGGAAATATTGAAAGTGCTGTTGCAAAATACAATGCACGTCAAGAAAAGAAGTAGGTGAATTATGCAGCTCAATCTTGAAATAGTTACTCCAGATAAGCTTGTGCTATCAGTCGAAGCCGACTATGTTGCCGCACCAGGCGTTGATGGCGAAATCGGTATTTTGCCAAAGCATATAGCTTTGCTTTCAGCACTTAGTCTTGGTGAGTTGCATTATAAAATAGGTGAAGAAACCTATTGGGTGTTCATTTCTGGAGGATTTTTGGAAGTAGCTAATAATAAAGTTTCCATATTAGCGGAAGCTGCTGAATTAGCAGAAGATATTGATAAAAATCGTGCAGAAAGCGCTAAAGAACGTGCGAAAAAATATCTTGAGTCACAAGAAGGCAATATTGATAAAATTCGTGCAAGAAAAGCATTACAAAGAGCAGAAGCTCGTTTAGAAGTTGCATTATATGCTCATCTAAAGAAAAAATAGTCATTTGTATTGTTTATGAAAATATAAAAAAGCAAGGTTGTAAAAGCCTTGCTTTTTTTTGGTCTTCGGGAAATGTGAACAATGAGGAATAATATATTTGACGAAATTAAGAAAATTATATAGTTTATTATTAACAAATTTTGCTTGGAGCTTTTATGATCTTTTATTTTACTGGTACAGATAATGGCAAATATTTAGCAAAGTTATATTCGCATCTTTTAGATGACAATGAAGTTGTAGACATTCGCCCAAAAATTAAATACGGAGAAAAAAGTCTTTATCATTCTGAAAAACCCTATGTTTTCATCACTCCAATACATTCTTGGCGCGTGCCCAAAGTAATAGAAAAATTTATTGACGACAATACTTTCGCTGGACATAGAGATATATATTTCTTGTTCAATTGTGGTGGCACAAGTGGTAATGCGCAAGACTATCTTAAAGAGTTTATGGCAAAACGCTCTAAGCTCAAGTATATGGGGAATGTCGATATTGTTATGCCAGATAGTTATATTATTTTATTTAATACAGCTTCTATGGAAAAAAGAAGAGAACTTTTTGAAAAAGCTAATGAACAAGCCTTTGAAATTTCAGAAAAAATCAAAAATGGCGATAGATTAGAGGGAAGAAAGACGAAATGGATTGACCATATATATTCTGGCCCAATAAACCATTGTTTTAATAATTATATGGATAAACATAAGGGTTTTCATGTTTCTGAAAAATGTATTTCTTGTGGTAAATGCGAAACAAATTGTCCTGTAAAAGCAGTTGTTTATGTAAAAAACAAGCCGACATGGAATGATAAATGTATGCAATGCCTTTCTTGCATTTCACGTTGCCCAGTTCAAGCAATTGGTTATAAGAAAGTGTTAGAAAAAAGAACACCTTATCTAAATACTTTTAAATTAGATGATTTCACAGAACAATTAAATGCTTTAACAGAGAAGTATAATAAATAATGATAGTAGACGAAATAGACAATGGGCAAAGGCTTGATCATGTTCTTAGAAAACATAAAGATTGTTTGCATTTAGGCACAAGAGCAAGAAAGAGATTTTGCGAAGAGGGCTTTGTGCTTGTAAATGGCATGCAAAGAAATGCTGCCTATAAAGTTTATTCAGGGCAAGAAATCACAATAGCACAAATTGAAGAGAGTGAAGATGACTATAAATTAGAAACTCTTGAAGAAAATGAAGATTTTATTGCTTTTTATAAAGAAAAATTTCTCCCTACTGAAGAAATAAAAGGTTCTAGCTCAAGAGCTATCGAATATTATATCAAGAAAGAAAATAAAGATTTTATCTTATTAAATAGATTAGATACACTTACATCAGGCATTATTATTTGTGCAAAAAATGAAGAAGCAAAGAATAAGTGGAAGATTGAACAAGATTTAGGCAAGATAGAAAAGAAATATTATGCCTTAGTTGAAGATAATTATAAGCTTAACAATGAAATTTGTATAAATAATGCCATTGATTTATCGAAAACGAAGGTCAAAGCACTGGAAAAAAGTGAAATAGATAGAAATAGATATACTATAGTAAATAAAGTTGAAGATAGGGTGCAAGCTGAATTGAGAAACACATTTATGCCCCAAGATTTATCTATTATTTCTAGCGATTATGAAAGAGTCCTTTCAGGTAAAACAGGCGAAATTGTATCTTGTACTATTTACAAAGGCGTTCGTCATCAAATTCGTTGTCATCTTGCTAGTGTATCTATGCCGCTTATTGGTGATAGTATCTACGGTAACGAAACAATGGAAGAGCTTTTTTTCCTTCATCATTATAAGATAGTTTCAGATTTAATTCAGGTGGAAATAAAATAGCATTTGCTTGTATTGTGTTTTATCTAAGTTTGCGTGAAGCTAAGGCTTTTTTTA
>CAYJDN010000035.1:9559-11982 GCA_964368925.1 uncultured Desulfovibrionaceae bacterium
TTGATATGTTTAAAAATGAGTGTATCTTGTACGTCATTTGTGTTTCGAGAACTGTAAAATGAATCGCCATAATTATTTTTTGGGTCGATTGCATCACCTCTTTTCGTTTTCTTATTGTAAAATTCTTCTTCACTTTTTGTAATATAGTGATTGCATTGCCCCTCTTCAAAGGGGAGCTGAACAAAACAAGTAACACAATTTGCATAATGGCAATTATTTATAAAATATGCTTTAGCAGGCTGAAAAATTGCTTTTCCTTCGTTGTAATTCCATTCACTACGATAGGAATAATTCTCTATAACTAAACCCTCAGGCTGCGTTTTATGATTTGAATCTCCAAAATTTCTCCAGCCAAATTGTATTTGATCAATGTTTTCATTCTCTTTTAAATATTCAGCAATAGTTTTATCAGAATTGATTACAATAAATTCGTCTAAATCAACAACCATCATCCATTTTGAAGAAAATCTATTTTTATGTAATGAATCTGAATACATATCGTATTGCACAAATTTGCCAGGGAAAAAAGTATAGGTCACAATGTTTTCAGCAATATAAGGTGCAAGAACTTCTTTGATATTATCTGAACTTTCATTGTCATAAATATAGAAATGTTCAACACCGTGTAAAATATAATATTCAAGCCATTCGACAATATAAGCCGCTTCATTTTTCAAGCAAGCTGTAAGTGTTAAGTAGTATGGATATGAAGTTAATTTATTGTTTTTTATTCTCTTATATTCGTGCCACATGAGCCTTACTTTGCCATAACGCAAAGCATAACGAAAAGCACGTCTTTTTTCTGTGTTAAGTACTGCACTGGAAAAAAAATTAATTAAAACTTTTTGAAATTTGTTTTTGTACCTATCTATTTTCATGTAAAGCCCAGAATATTTATTATGAAAGCATAATTGTATAAATATATAATTCATCTGTCAAGGTTTCGAAGTGAAGGAAAATAGAAGAAAGCTAAAATGTTTTGACTTAAAAATAGAAATATGTATAATTTACTAAATGATGATTTATAATGCATAATTTTGCGATTTTTTTGGAGGATATATGAAGAGAATTAAATTTATTGCATTTCTGGCAGTAAGTGCTGTTTTTTTTGCAGTACAGGCGCAAGCTGCGCTTTTGGAATTGACACTTGTTCAAGAACAGAATGGTGTAAATCGAATAGAATCTAGATCTTTTGATTCAATTTTAGAACTTACGAAATTTGATCAAAATGAATTAAATCAGATTATATCTGGCTATGACATTTATAAACCAGCTACTTTACACGTAAACTATCGTGGTGTTTATATTAGAGTTGAAAATAAAATCAATAAATATATAAATGGCAGCCTCGTTGCTACACAAGGAGTAGCAACGCAAAACACATTGCCTGCCTTCACTGGTTATGCAAGTCAAGTTGTAGCTTATTTAGGCAATGAAATACTCTTTGATGCTTTGTCAGATCAATTCAAAGACAATCCTACAGAAATAATTAACAAAATTAACGCTGTTGCTGTTGAGCAAACTCCATTTGATCCAATTGCGGGTAATCCATCATCATTCCTCTATAGAATGCAAGATTCTGCCTATAATGCAGCGGCTTATAACTATTCATTTAGACCAAGCCTTTCAGTGCATAATTTACAAAAAACAACCTACTTAGGTGTAAAAACTTCCACACAAGATGTGAGCATTATGAGTGTAAATGTTCCTCTTGGTTTCAATTTGAATTTTGGAGAAAACACAGGTCTTACAGTAGATATCCCAATCACAGCCACTTTTTATGATGGTTCTTTAGCTGGTGACATTTCAGCTGGTGCAACTTGGAGACAAACACTATTTTCATCTGATACACTTCAATTTATTGGTGCAGCTGGTCTTCGTGTTGGTATAGGTGGTTCGCTTGATTTAGGCACTGCGGGTGTAATCTGGGGCTTGAACGGTACTTTAGTGACGAATTTCTTCCTCTCTGATGCTATTTCCTTTAAGATGGTAAATAATGTTGGTTATTATAATGCTCCTCCTTATGACTTATCTAGTCTTTTCGAGGGTATAGATATGAGCATTCCTTATAATTTCGATGCATTTGGTTTGAAAAACAGCATTGCAGTAAACTATCATTTTACTGAATATGTTTTTGCACAGCTTGCTTTTATTGACACTCGCTTCTTGAAATTTGATCAATATATTAGTTATTATGATGAAGTAAGATTTGCTGTTGCTTATGATCGTGGCGAGGGCGGATTTATTGAAGATGTAGAAGCTTATGTTGGTTATAAATTTGGTGAAAATGATTATACTGGCTTTGAACTTGGCGTTGGCTTGAAATTCTAAGCATAATTTATTAGAGCAGTTTTCATACAACTTGAAACTGCTCTAACCTTAATAGTATCCAAAAAGCACTCATTTAACGAGCAAGCAAAGCT
>CAYJDN010000036.1:0-7089 GCA_964368925.1 uncultured Desulfovibrionaceae bacterium
CAAATGGGCTTTTATTTATAAGCATCTAAAGTATTGGTAAATTATATTAAAGATGTAGCCAAAATGGGATTCTTATAGAATCGGCTTTCCTAAAAATGCTCTAAAATATACCTATTCTACAATATGCCAATATTTCATACCAGAAAGCATATTTATTTTACCTGAATTACCGGGCGAAATACGATTTTTCCACCAAGCGGAACGCATATTAGGGCTATACCAACCAGGAATAATATACATTCCATGTTGCAAAATTCTATCAAGAACTTTAGTGTAAACGTTCAATTCTTTAAGGCTTTTTGAATTAATCATTTTTTGAATTAAATCATCAACCACAGGATCTTCGAGCCCGATATAATTTTTCGAACCATAAGTATTTGCAATTTCGCTTCCATAATAATAAAGAAGTTCAGTCGTAGGATAATAATCTAAAGGAATAAAAGCATAGCAAAGATCATAATCAAATTCTTTCATTTTTGCATTATATAAATTTTGATCAAGTACTTGAATTTGCAAATCAATACCAATTCTTCCTAGATTTTTTACGTATTGTGCATAGGTTCTTTGCACATTTGCCGTATTCGTTATAAAATGCAAAACCATCTGTTTTCCATCTTTATCAAGCATTTTACCGTTTTTTAATTCCCAACCAGCTTCTTTTAATAATGCAACAGCCTTAGCCATTTGCTCACGCACATTTCCATCAGCCTTAGTTACTGGAATAACAGGTAATTCTCCAAAAACATCTGGATCAAGTTGATCCCTATATTCATTCAAAATTGCTAACTCTTCCTGCGTAGGCATTGATTCAATAGGCAAATTATGTTCAGTAAAATAACTATTTATACGCTTTGAAGAATTATAATAAATACTTTTATTGATCCATTCAAAATCCATAAGCAATGATAAAGCTTCACGCACATTTTTATCTTGCAAAAATTCACGTCTTAAATTCATGCCAAGGCCGAGCATGCCAACTGGTGCGCCACGGCTAAACTCTTGACGGGAAATATCGCCATCACGCACTGGAGCAACATCATAAGCATTTACCCAGTCTTTCACCGCACTTTCCAGAAAATAATCAACATCACCAACAAAAAATGCTTCACGTGCTATAGCCGTATCACGGTAAAAATCTACAATTATTTCATCAAAATTATTGCTTCCTTTATTACGCTCAAAATCTTTTGCCCAATAATTTTGATCTTTTATAAGAGAAAAACGTACGCCAAAATTCGACTGATCTATCTGATAAGGGCCACTTCCAAGGATTGGATCATTCTGTGGTTCTGCAAAATCTCGCCCCTCCCACCACTTTTCTGCAAATACTGGCAATAAGCACACATCTAATGCTAGTTCCCTGCTTGCATCTGGCTTAAATGTATAAACTACTGTAGATTCAGATTCTGCCACCACACTCACAACATCTTCGTAACCTATCTTGTATAGCGGATTTGCCTTGGTTTGTATAGCCTCATAAGTAAAAACTACATCACTCGCCTTTACCTTACTGCCATCGGAAAACTTCGCCAGCGGGTTCAACTTTACTCGCAAAATTGTTCTATCTTCAGACAAATCAAAGCTTTCTGCTAATAAACCACGTAGCACATTTGGCACATTCGGCATAGGTTCGCCTAAACTTTCATAAGTATACATAACATAATGCGTTGCCCTACCACGTGTGGCATAGCGATGAAAAGTATCATAAGTACATGTAGTCGTAAGCTTAAGAATACCCCCTTGTGGATCATTAGGGTTTTCTTCATCAAGCACAGAATTCACGTCAAAATTTTCATGCGAAATTGAAGCTAAGTCTAATGAATCTGGCCATGCACTAAGAGTGGGTAATGGTTTTGCAAATGAGTAAAGAGGATTATTTATTAAACTAAGCCCCAAAAAGACGAAAGTAAGCAAAGGCTTGCGTAGAGAAAATATGTTCATATTTCAACCTTATTATATTTTCTAAAGTCATACCCAATATTCTTTTATTCGTCAAACAATAATTTATTAACAAAATAATTTTTTATATATTTAAAAATCAATTTAAGAAAATCAATAGAAAGTTCTTTGTTAAATTAGAGTACTTTTCAAATGAGTGCTTTTTGGATACTATTAAGGTTAGAGCAGCTAAAAACTGCTCTAAGCAAAAAAATCTTTGGAATAATTCTGAAATTTAATAATGTTAAATTATTATATATCAAATTATTTCAAAGATTTTATTCTATATTTATTTCTTTGTTTTTAATATTTAGAAAAATAAACTATACTTTTTTCTTAACTTTTGTTTTTTTGAGCATATTTTCTTTTAAAACATCTGCAATTTCAGGATGTTGATTAATAACAAGTGTAAGCTTGCTTAATTGCACAAAAGTTTCATCGTCTAAAACATGTTCTAATTCACAAGCAACGCTATCTGCTTTAGTGACATCTAATTGCAAGATAGAGTGTAAAAATTCTTTCAAAACCATATGTTTATGCACAAGATTAGAGGCTAATTTGCGCCCTTTATCAGTAAGTCTAATGAGCTTATAGGGCTGATAAGTAACATAGTCTAATTTTTGCAAAGTCTTTAGCGCACTTGTCACTGTAGAGCTTGAAACTTGCGCTTTTTCTGCAATGCTTCCTGTACGAGCAGCCCCTTCTGCAAATTCTTCGTGGAAAATAATTTCTAAATAGTTTTCAAGAATTGGTGACAATTTTTCTTCATTTTCAGTCATACTCATACAAACGCCTTTATTAATATGATATTTTTTAAATCATTTTATAAAAAGCATAACAAAAAAGAAAAGCTCGTGCTTTAAGATAAAGCAAAAATTTTCACTGTCGCCCCATTGCCTAAAACAATGAGCTTTATTTTATTAACTTTTTATAACCTGCTCCAATCCACAAATAAAATTAACATATGCGAAGCAGAATTGCAACCATACAATATATTAAGCGATTTTGCAGAGTTGAGCTTTTCAAACATCTAAAATTATTATCAATTATTTATTTTATACATAGATATATTTTACAATGCAGCTTCTACAAGTAATTTTGTATAAGCCGATTGCGGATTTGCAAACACCTCTTGTGTATTACCTTGTTCCATACAAAGCCCGCTGTGCATAACTAAAACTCTATGACAAAATAGTTGAACCAAGCTTAGATCGTGACTGATATAAATATAAGACATTCCATGTTTTTTTTGCAAATCAATAAGCAAATCTAAAATTTGAAATTGTAAATTTCTATCAAGTGAAGAAGTGGGCTCGTCCAAAATGAGCAATTTAGGTTTAAGTATTAAAGCTCGTGCAATAGCAACTCTTTGCCTCTCCCCGCCTGACAATTCATGCGGATATCTATTTTTAAATTTAAGAGGTAAGCCAACATCAAGAAGAGCCGCATCTAGCGCTTCCTCAAATTGTTTTGACTTTGGTTCATGCACTTTTAGCCCCTCAAGAATGATATTTGCAACAGTCATACGTGGGCTTAGCGAGGCATAAGGATCTTGAAAAACTACTTGAATATTTTTCCTCAATGTTGCCATTTCAGCAAAACTCTTCCCTTGCAAATTTGTATTAAGAAAATCTATCTGCCCCTTGCTTTCTATAAGCCTGAGCACAGCCATAGCAAGGCTCGACTTTCCAGATCCACTTTCTCCAACAATTCCAAGACATTCATTTTCATGTAAATCAAAATCTATTTGATTTACTGCAATAAATTTTTCTTTTCTCTGAAAAAGTTTTGTACGTGGCTTATCATATTCAACCTGCAAACCTCGCACTTGCAAAATATTATTCTCAACTATTGAATTTACCCTTTTTTCATGGAAAAACTTGCTTTCTTGATCACTAAACAAGAGCTTTTTTGTGTATTCATGCTGTGGATTGTCAAAATTATCTTTCAAAGTTTCTACAATATCACCATCTTGCATGACATGAATAACATCTGAAAAACGTTTAACTAATTTTAGATCATGACTGATAAGCAAAAGAGCCATATTGAATTGAGCTCGTAAGTCTTCGAGCAATTTTAATATAGAATATTGGACAGTTACATCAAGTGCAGTTGTTGGTTCATCGGCAATGAGTAAATCTGGTCTATTTGCCAAAGCCATTGCAATCATTACTCTTTGTCTTTGGCCGCCAGAAAGTTGATGCGGATAACATTTTAATTTATCTTTAGGATTTTGAATTTTCACAAGCTCAAGCAAGCGCAATACTTCTATTTCCATTTCTTTTTTGGTCATTTTCGTATGTAATTCAAGCACTTCTTCAATTTGCTTTCCAATATGATGTAAAGGATTGAGCCCTGCAAGCGGGTCTTGGAAAATCATACTGATATTCTTTCCACGAATAGCGCTCCAATCGTCTTCATCAAATTTACTTATATCGTCATTATCATATTTAATATACCCAGATTTTACAAAGCAACCATGCGGTAATAAGCCTATAAGCGAGCGTGCTGTCAAAGATTTTCCAGCTCCACTTTCGCCCACCAAAGCACAGCACTGCCCCTTTTCTATAGTAAAAGATATTTTATGAGTAATTATCTTATCTTTCTGAATTGACTGCTTATTTTTTGTCTTTATTGCATTTGTTTTAAATGCAATTTCTAAATCTTTAATTTCTAACAAGGCCATTATTCTTCTCCCTCTGATGAATGTTGCAAGAAAGTTTTAGGGTCAAAAGCATCACGCACGCCTTCGCCTATAAAAACTAAGCCTGTTAACATTCCTGCTAAAGTGAGGAAGCCCGAAAATGCTATCCAAGGAGCGTATAAATTATTCTTACCCTGCGAAATTATTTCCCCAAGAGAAGGATAAGAAGCTGGCAAGCCAAAACCTAAGAAATCTAAGGAACTTAAAGCTGCAATTGATCCATTAATCGAAAAAGGCAGCATAGCAACAACAGCAACTAAAGCATTGGGCAAAACATGATTTAGCATAATATTTCTATTAGATACGCCTAAAGCTCTTGCTGAACGTACAAAATCCATATTCCTTACCCTAAACGATTCCATACGCACAATACCAACCATCATCATCCAGCTAAATAATAAGTTTATTCCAAGCAATAGCCAGAAGTTCATCGTCATAAAGCCCGAGAGTATAATGATAAGATACAAAGTTGGAACACTGCCCCATATTTCCATGAAACGTTGGCCAAATAAGTCAAACTTGCCACCAAAATATCCCATACTCAAACCGACTAATATGCCGATAATACTATTAAAAAGCGCAAGTATAAGTCCGAAGAGCATTGATATTCTAAAGCCATATATCACCCTTGCAAGAATATCACGCCCCTGATCATCAGTGCCGAGCCAATGTTTTACGCTTGGAGCTGCTGGAAAATAAGATTCAAAAGGGGTGATTGTGTCAAAAGAATAGGGAATAGGAGGCCAAATTATAATAGCGTCTTCATCAAGCAATTCTTCTTGAAAATACACATCATGGTAATTTATAGGAAATTCAAAGGGCGAACCAAAATCACTTTCATTATATTCTGCAATGGCTGGAAAATAAAAATCGCCATCATTATAAATGAGTATGGGCTTATCATTTGCCACAATTTCTGCACATAGGCTGATAAGAAAAAATGTTCCAAATATTAAAAGAGCATAATAAGAACGTTTTGATTGCTTAAACACTGCCCATCTGCGTTGAACTACTTCACTCATTATGCCTTACCTCTTGTTTTAAAATCAATTCTTGGGTCTACAAGCATCATTGTGATATCACCAATGAGTGAAGTAACTAAGCCTATAAGCGTAAATATATACAAAGTAGCAAACATTACAGGATAATCCCTTTGCATCGTTGCTTCATATCCTAATAATCCAAGCCCTTGTAGCGAAAATATTGTTTCTATAAGCAAAGAGCCAGCAAAGAAAATGCTGATAAAAGCTCCAGGAAAGCCTGCTATAACTATAAGCATAGCATTTCTAAACACGTGTTTATAAAGCACCTTTTTCTCTTTCAAACCCTTAGCCTTTGCCGTTTCTACATATTGCTTTGATAATTCATCTAAAAATGAATTTCGTGTAAGAAGAGTAAGACCAGCAAAACCGCCAATAGTCATAGAAATTACGGGTAAGGTGATATGATGAAAATAGTCTATCACTTGTTCAAAGAAAGATAATTCTTCATAACCTATTGAATGTATTCCTCTTAATGGAAACCATTGTAAATAAGAACCACCAGCAAAAACCATTAGTAATAATACGGCAAATAAAAAGGCAGGAATTGTGCTCGCAACAACGACTGTTATCCCCGAATAGACATCAAATTTTGAACCCTTTTTCAAAGCACGCTTCATACCAAGTGGAATACACACTATATAAGTAATAAGCGTGCTCCATAAGCCAATTGTAATTGAAACTGGCAAGGAGTTTTTAATCAAATTTATTACCGACTCTGCCTTGAAAAAACTCGTTCCAAAATCAAAGGTAATGAATTTCTTCAGCATATCCCAAAATCTAACATAAAGTGGCTTGTCAAAGCCATACATAATATTGATTTCTTCAAGTATTTCAGGCGAAAGACCATAAGTCTTACTTTTCAAATCATCGTCACTCACCTGACCAATATCTTCACTACTAGTACCCACTCTTTCCATATAAACATCGCCCTCTTGATCAAAAGAAGCAATCAGTTGCTCTACTGGCCCACCTGGAGCAAGCTGAATTATGAAAAAATTCAACGCAACAATTCCTAAGAGGGTAGGAATAATCAATAGTAACCTTTTTAGTATATAATAAAACACAATTTCTCCACTTTTGCTTTTATTCTATCTATCCCATAAATAGTTGATAAAACAGTGTATTTTACGAATCATAAAGCTAAGGGACAAAACTTTATTTTTCGTGTTATAGCATATTGCATCAAGCTTGAATCTAAATATTCCTATTTTATCGATTCAAGCTTGATGCAATATGCTATAAATCTCTTTTTTTTTGCACTCTAACCAATCAAATTTGATTAGTCAAACTTTTTTTCTAAAACTTAACATATTTTTGCCTTTATAAAATTCCTTTGACGTCATATTTTTATGACACATAATAGCCATATATTCTGATTTTCGCTTTCTATCAAAGGAAAGAGGA
>CAYJDN010000036.1:7099-11621 GCA_964368925.1 uncultured Desulfovibrionaceae bacterium
TGAAGTTGAGAGCACTATAGAAATCTCATTCTATAATTCTTGACTATAGGGCAAATCTTCTGCATTATATATATGTAGATTGAAATGCTCTTAATTTAGAAAAACACTCTAATAACAATGTCTTGTTATTTCATAAAATAAACATAAAATTTTAGCGAGAAAGTATGTCTAGAAAGAATTTAGTGATATTTATTCGTGTAATTATGGTGCTTTGCACTCTATTGCTACAAATAGGCTTTTGGGTTGCTTTAGTTTATATTCTTGGTGATTATTCAGAATATTTAATTCTCATATTGCTCTTTTCTAGTGTTATTTGTATGGCTTACATTCTCATACAAGACACTTATCCTGAAAATAAAATCCCTTGGATTTTTATCATGTTTACTTTTCCTTTAGCTGGTGGACTCATATATTTTGCATTTAGAAAGGCACGTCTAAAAAAAGCAGACAAGCATATTTATGCAAATGCAAAAGCAAAATTTCTTGCTAACTGTTCACTGATAAAAGATACTGGTAGAGCGCTTTTAGAAGATAATGTGCAAGCATTGCGTCAATCAGATTATTTGAGCAATCATGCCTATGCTAAAGCGCATAGCAATACTGAAACGAGCTATTTTGAATCTGGCGAGAAGAAATTTGAAGCAATGCTAGAAGAATTGCAAGCGGCTGAAAAATTTATATTTTTAGAATACTTCATTATTGAAGAAGGCTACATGTGGAATGCGATAGAGAAAATTCTCGCAGAAAAAGCCGCTCAAGGTGTTGATGTGCGTGTACTTTACGATGATTTTGGCTGTATTCTCACCCTCCCCCCAGAATTTCCAAAAAGACTAGCTAAGCTCAATATTGATTGCCGAGTGTTTAATCCTGTAAATCATTTATTTGATTCAAGTTTCAATCATCGTGACCACAGGAAAATTTGCATTATTGACGGCAATGTTGGCTTTACAGGCGGAATAAATCTTGCTGACGAATATATTAATAAAAAGTTAAAATACGGCCATTGGAAAGACACAGCTATCATGCTCAAGGGCGATGCTGTTTATAATCTTACGGCTATGTTTCTTGCTATGTGGAGCATTGTTACTGGAAAGATTGAAGATTGTTCGCTCTTTGCGCCAACAAAGCAATACCAAAATGATGGAGTAGTGCAGCCTTTTGCAGATGAGCCACTTGATGACGAAGCCGTTGGCGAAACATTATATATGAGTATGCTTAATCGTGCAGAAAATTATGTCTATATTACGACACCTTACCTTGTAATCAGTAGAGAAATGATGGTTTCATTGATGACTGCGGCAAAATCTGGCGTAGATGTACGTATCATTTTACCAGCAATTCCAGATAAGAAATTAGTGCATTTTCTTTCACGCTCTTATTATGAGATTTTATTGAAAGCAGGCGTAAAGATTTATGAATATACCCCTGGTTTCATTCATTCTAAAATGTTTGTGAGTGATGATATAAGTGCTGTTGTTGGTACAATAAATATGGATTACAGGAGTTTGAGTCTACATTATGAATGTGGGGTGTGGTTGTATGGCAGTTCTTCTGTTGCAAAAATCAAAGAAGATATTTTGAATACGCAAAAACTTTGTCAAGAAATTCGCTTAGATAACTTCATTCATAAAGGCGCTTTTGGTTTTGTTAAAGTTTCTACTTTAGCCATATTAAGAGCCTTTGCTTCTTTACTATAAAGATTTAAAAAAACATTATTTATTAAGGTGAGTTTCTTGTTCCTCTAGCTTTTCTTGCTCCCTAAGAATTTTATTTTTCTTCCTTTCCAGTAGTCATATACTATAACTGCAATTGCAATAGAAATAAGAATCAAGGATAAAAGCGGCCTAAAGCGAAACCATGAAAATGCAAGTACTATCAATGCCCACGCAAGACCAATAAGAAGAGCAGCAAGGCTTGTACCAGCGCTTACAATATTGCCAAGAAAAGGAATAATATCTGCAAGCACTACTAAAGGAGCAAAAACCATTCTAAAACCAAAAATAATCATAATTGTAGCGCCAGCTCTAATAATCCAAGCCATCAAAGCATTTGCATCTCTTGCATTTTGAAACTTTTCTGCCTTTGTTTCTTGCAAACTTGATAATTCGGAAAATGTATTTCCATTTTCAGCAATATAATAAGTAAAAGAATTGCCATCTACTTGTGATATAATAGAAATTAAGGAGTTTATTAAAAACATAAATGACTGAAAAAACATTTGAAAGCTGACGCAGAGAGAGGCGAAAAGGCGATTTTGACGACACTATCTAGGGTGTATTTCCAATATAAATATATTGAATGTAAATTTCATATCTGTTACAAAAAAGCAGGCTAAATAGAATAATTCATAAGCATTTCTACACTATTCCAAGGTATTTTTACGCTATTAAGGCAAACAAAATGAATAAAATTATCGCAATACTTTCAATAAAAATTCTCCTTTTCCTCACATTCATGCTCTACCCTTTTTCGAGCTATGCTAATGATATGTATAAAGAAACAAGAATTCTTTTAGGCACATACATAACAATACAAGTAAATTCAAACAATAAAGACAAAACTGAAATCATTGAAGAATGTTTTGCTCGAATTGAAGAATTAGGAAAAATCTTTACAAGACATGAATCTGGCATTCTTTCAAAACTCAATAAAGAAAAATCTATTGAAAATGCTCCAGAAGAATTTATTTATATTCTACAAACAAGCGCAAACATTCAAAAACTCACCCATAATGCCTTTAATCCCTCAATTCTTCCTGTTTTAGAATATTTAGAAAGTTTAGATGCTCAAGAAAAGCTTGATAAAGAAAAAATAACAAGTCTATATCAAGCTGTGAGCGACAATCCTTATACAATTGAGCATAGAAATGTCACATTGAAAAACCAACAAACAGAAATCACTTTAGATGGAATTGCAAAGGGTTTTATTGTTGATGAAGCATGTAGAATACTTGATGAAAATAATATAAAAAATTATCTTGTGAATGCAGGGGGCGACATTCGTGCAAAAGGCAAAGCAAGCACAAGTTTTTTCTCATCTAAAGCTTGGATTCTTGCCATAGAAGACCCCGAAAAGAAAGGAAATTATCCCTCCTATATACAATTAAATGATAGGGCTTTGGCAACTTCTGGTTCGTATGAAAAACATTTTAGAGATAATCTTCATCATATTATTATGCCAACAATTTCAGGAAATTATGCAATCAATGAGATTTCAGCCCCTATAAAAAGTGTTTCAGTTTTGGCAGAAAATGCCACATTAGCAGATGCACTTGCTACGGCTTTTTCCTGTATGTCAAAGGAAATGATAGAAGAATTTGCAAGCAATAATCCTGATATTGCCTACTTTATTATAGATGATAGGAATGAGGTAAGTTTTTCGCCTAATTGGAAAAGTATTACTCAAAATTAATTCTCTTGCTTGCTTGTAATAGAGATGAAATTTGATGTATGCTTTTGATATATAAATAAATAAGTGGATAAATGAGTAAATAAAAAGACGCAATAATAAAAATTTGCATTTCATTATTGCGCCTTATGTATGATAAATCTAAAATAAAATCTGGAATAAGCCTTTAGCATAATGAGCTATAAGGCTTATTTTGCATTATATTCTTATGCAAAGAATGAGATACCAGTATGGTATTTCTTATCATCAACAATAACTTTAATAACATATCTACCTGATAAACCACGCTTACTTAAGCTAAAGCGGCGCAATTCGCTATCTGCTTCAAGATAGGCAGCAGAACACATAGCAAGAAATTCATTTGCCGCAGTATTCATGTAATAACCATGATTGTCGCCTTTAGAGCCCTCAATCACCCACATAGCCAATGAACCACGAGGGAAAGAACCTGCAAGAACTAATTTATCTTCTTCTTCTTGAATATCTATAGCAAATTTAACTGGACAAGCTTCGTCTACATCAGCAACTTCTGGAATAGTTCCAAATGCAGGAGTGATGTCAAGCTCGCCTATAAGTTGGCCGTCGCCTAATGGAAGATTGTCGCCATTGTGGTAAATTGGTAGGCGTTCAGCACGGTAGAAATTGCCTGGTACTTCCAAATAATACATGATTACGCCATTTTTTTCTTCTACTGTTTTAGAATACATGTCAAAATACGCATGCTCTTCTCTAAATCCAGGCACCATTGATGCTAATGCGGGCAATGTATCAGGATAATAGCCATCAATATTACCAATGCCGCCTGAGTGAATCATATAATGGCCTTCATCATAATATTCTACATTGCAAATATAACCCGAGAAGAAGTCTTGACCCCATTCTTTACCAAATTGCCATACTTGTTCAATTTCCATTTTATTTGTGTCGATTCTATAACGTACGCCACGTGAATAATTGTCACGATTTCTAATATATTGATCCTTATGTTTTGAACGATATTGACCATTATCAAATGCCATAACATCGCCATTAGGAGTGAATAAACAAGCATGTTGCTCACGTTGCCATTCAAAATTAGCTATATCGCCAACTGGTTTGAAGAAATATTTTTGCA
>CAYJDN010000037.1:0-266 GCA_964368925.1 uncultured Desulfovibrionaceae bacterium
TACTCGGCAGGAACCTATACTGGTTTATTCTTAAAAACTGCTATAGCTTATGCTGATTTTAGTTCTACTAGTGGTGATTTTAAAGCACGTATTGGTATGCAAAGCGCAGCAAAACTATCCTACACCTTTGGTTTAGAAATGCTTTCTACTGGTGAAATGGCTGGTGTGAGAACATCTTACAATATTTCTGATAAATTTGCTGTTGAGGCTGCTTGGTATCGCCCTTGTACTCAAAGTCATTCTAATCCTCAATATTATACCATATC
>CAYJDN010000037.1:281-4708 GCA_964368925.1 uncultured Desulfovibrionaceae bacterium
TTCATCGGTTGATGTATTTCAACTCCATTTCCCTATGCATTTTTCAAATGTAAGCATTATTCCTACTGCGCAAATGGTTCTTGTTGGCGATAAATCTAACATCACCGGCACCTCTGTTCTTTGGGTACCAGCTTTATTTGCAAGCTCTACCAAACCAGTTGGACACAGCGCTTTTGCATGGTTTGCAGGTGCAACATCAAAAATGACTATTGGCAGTGCTTTGACCATTTCAGCTGACGCTCTTTACGGTGACACCAGTGTTTCAAATCTTGAAACTGCTGATAGATCTGGTTATTTAGTTGGTACAAGCGCAAACTACGCTATGGATTTTGCTACAATAAGTGCCCTAGGCTGGTATTCTTCAGGTGATGATGACAATCCTAACGACGGTTCAGAACGTATGCCACAATACGCTGTTGGCGCTGGTGGTTTCAAGCCTGCACAAAAACTAGGTGGCCGTTGGGCTAATGATCTTCACTTTAGTCAAGATCCGACATGTTACCTACCTGGTGGCGGCGTTGGAACTCCTGTCGGTACATGGGGGCTTGGCGTAGGTATTTCAAACATGTCTTTCTTAGACAAACTCAACCACTCACTTTGGACAGTCTATTCAGCTGGTACAAACGATGAGAAAAACGTCACAGCGACAAGCGGCCATGATTATTTAGGCACTAAAGATTCTCTATGGCAAATTGGTCTCACAAACTGGTACAACCTAAGACCAAACTTAGTATTACGTGCTGAAGCTGTTTATGGCATGAATATGTATGATGATAAACGACGCCCTACTATGGACAAAAATCCAATGCGCATAAGCTCATCATTTATTTACATTTTCTAAAAATAGTAATCATAAAATACTCTAAAAAAATAATATAAATGCAAATAAGCTCTTGGTAAAACTAAGGGCTTATTTTTTATTAACTCAATTTTTATGTAAAATGCTATAATCGTATCCAAAAACACATTCTAGTAATTAATGCTTGACTACGAAACAAAAGTTTCGTATAATTACTTTAAGTTGAAATTTAAAACAGAGGTAAAAATCATGTCCCAAAGCCAAATAGATCTTAAGTTTCTTGGAATGAGAATAAAAAAGTTTCGTAAGAATCGAAACTTGACCTTGAATAGTCTTGCTGAGCTAACTGGCATTTCCAAGAGTTATTTATCTAAATTAGAAAATGCTCAGCATGAGCCTTCATTTTCAGTCTTATTAAAAATATCACGAGCCTTATCCATACAAGTTTCTGATTTACACGGTGATGAAACTGATACTGCGCCCTACGTTATTACTCGTGTTGCTGATCGCAAAGGCTATACCTACAAGAATGACATTAGAGATTACACGCAATGGGCTCTTGCAAGCAAAGTAAAATATAAAAGAATGGAACCACAATTATTAGAAGTCCCCTTTAATGATGACATAGTTTACCAATTCAATGACGAAAGATTTGTCTTTGTTCTTGAGGGAAGCATCAAAATTATTGATGGGCAAATTCTCAACCAAGGCGATTGCGTATATATCACACCAAACACATTGCATTCTGCGACAAGTGTGGGAGATTCATTAGCGAAAGTATTATTAATTACATGCCTATAATCAAATATAATAATTTAATAAGATAAATCAAATAAATCAAATAAATCGACAATAAGCCAATAGATTTAGGAGGATAAAAATGCCTACAGAAAGTAAAGAATTAACTCGTTCACGTCCAGATTTATGGAACAAAGACAGAATGTTTGAAGTTATACAAAAAATGTATGATATTCCAGCACAATACGATGGCTTACGCCGTGGAGGCAGCAAAGGGGATATTGCAGTTCGTGCTTATCTTGAAGAAGAATTAAAGAATATGGGACTCACAGAAGTTTTTCAAATGGATGTTCCATTTTGTAAAGAAGAATATACAAATTGGGAATTGACAGTAGATGATCAAACTATTCCTTGTTATTTCCTGCGTGGCGCTGAATTTACTGATCATAATGGCGTTGAAGCTGAACTTTTATATGTTGGCGAATCCATACGTGGACATGACATTAAGGGCAAAATTGTTGTAATTGAAATGATTCCACAATATATGGATCTTGAGCAATTGAGCAAACTTTCTTCATTTTGCCTAGACACTCAAAAGACATTTGTAGGAAACAGGCTTCGTTCTGCAAACATGCCTAAAAACTGGCCTACTGAATATTATGAAGCGGCAAAAAAAGGTGCTGCTGGCATATTAGTTGTATTACCTTACGAAAATGGGACATCTAAGTGCTATCCTGATGTAAGCTTTAGAGTGCAAAGAAAATTACCAGGGCTCTATTTAGGCCTTTACGACGGCAAAGCTTTAATTGAGAAAATTCAAAATTCACAAACAGCAATCAAAGCTAAACTAGTTGTGCAAGGTTTTGTTGATGAAAATGCAAAAAGCGCTAATGTAATTGGTTTTCTAAAGGGCGAAACTGACGATGCTATTATTATCACTTCGCACACAGATTCAAGTTTTAGAGGTGCGGTACAAGATGCCTCTGGTGTATCCGTAGTTCTTGCTCTTGCTGCATATTACGCTCAAATACCCGATTATTATCGCCAAAAAGATATTTATTTCGTATTAGATGCAAATCATTATGAATGGCACTATCCACAAGGTTCATGGGATTTCTTAGCAAAATTCCCACAAGTAAAAGAAAAAGCTTGCCTTGCAATTGCTATTGAACATATTGGATTAAGAGCAAAAGCAATAGATGGCAGATACGAACCAACGGAAGAAAGCGAACCAGCACTGCTCTTTTCGCCACAAAACAAAGATTATATCGCTATTGCAAGTATGGCCATGAAAAAGCATAATCTTGATCAAACTGTCATACCGCTCCCACTTTTCCCAGGCTATCCAGGCGAAGGAAGAGCAACTTATTTGAGCAATATACCAACTTTTAATTTTATCACTGGCCCAGACTATGTTTTCTTAGAAGATGATAGACCTGAACTTGTTGATAAAGATCGTTTAGAAGTAGTCACAAATGTCTTTTTAGATATTATTGATTGGGCTATGTATAAAAATTCGAAGCAGTTAACAAAGATAGATACTATTCCTTAATTATTAATTGCTATAAACAGCAAAAAAGTCAAATGCGATAACTATAACTATAGTTATTGCGTTTGACTTCGCAATATATAGCTATTTCATTTCATTATTTTCGCACTATATTTTAACACTATATTTTGGCACTATATTTTAGCACTATTCTTATTCCATTATTCGCCCTGCCGCAATTCATAGCACGATGCAAAATATATAAGGAAATTGCTCATTATCCTATCAAAATAAATTAAAGAAAATTGCCCATCACCCTATTAAATACTATAGAGTATATTTCTTAAATTGTCCTTTAGAGCCTTTTTTCACTTCATACATAGTTAGGTCAGCAAGTTGTAACACATCTCTAAATTTAAGTGCATGATCAGGATAAAAAGCATAGCCTGCTGAAAGCGAGAGTTGATGTTTTTCATTATTTGGATTGAGAATGTAGGCAGATTTAAATTCTTCGGCAAGTAATTTGACTTGTCTTTCAAGTTCTTCATTTGATTCAACACCATATAAAAGCACAACAAATTCATCACCGCTTAATCGAGCAACTACTTTATTTGCATAATCAAATTCCTTAAGAACTTCTGCAGTTTTGCGAATATAGGCGTCGCCATAGAGGTGCCCCCATGAATCATTCACATATTTTAGATTATCTAAATCCATCATTATAAGCGTAGATTTTTTCAATATTTCAGGAGTTTTTGAAAGCGCATCAAGCTGTTCTAAGAATGCACGACGATTATAAATGCTAGTGAGAAAGTCTATATCTCTTTCATGGCGAATATGTAATTTTTCATTTATTTCATCAGTAACATCAAAAATTATACCCCAATCGCTTGTTTCTTCACTATAAATCTTAATTTTGAGGAATTTTTTCCTTCCATTAAAATTATAAACGTAAATATCGGCTTCTTGGGTATAAGGATTTTTCATTATCGAATCGACTAATTCCAAAAACTTTGTAGGATTTAGCACGTTTTCGCCTCGAATTAAATCTGGAATTTCAAGTATTTCTCTCATTTTACTTGAAACAGAAATAGCACTTGCCCTGCGCTCATATAGAGCCAATGGCATATTGACATATTGAAAAATAGTCGAAAACTTTCTTCCACTTTCCACCAAACTTTTTACCATAAGATTAGCTTTAGTGCTTAGAGTTTCAAATTCTGGCAGGCTTGTTACAGAAACTTTATAATCTAAATCACCGCTTGCAATTTTAGACATGCCATCTCTTAATTCATAAATTCCGCTCAAAACAACTTTATCAAGCATTCTAAAGAGCAAGAACATGATCATAACTCCAATTATTGCTCCACAAATGATGACTAATATTATATTCGACAGCGC
>CAYJDN010000037.1:4718-11419 GCA_964368925.1 uncultured Desulfovibrionaceae bacterium
AATTATAAATACTTGCATATGTTTGATTAACGCCCACAATCATAGAGTCCGTTTTCTTGAATATTCCAAGTCCAGCCTTACCTTCAAGAATAGTTTTCACACTTGATGTAGGTATATTCTTATAATCATCAACACCGATAGTGCTTATATGTCGTCCAACTAAAGTTGTGTTAGTTGAACCACTTATAATACCATTTTCGCTGTTTATAGCAAAATTACTTGTTCCTATAGGTAGAGCCATTCGAGAGAAAATATAAGAAAGTGCTGTTTCTTGCATAGCTTGAGTTAACCGAGCAGGATTCATACCAATTTGCACAATATATTCTTTATTTTCGTTCCAAATAGCAAGATATTGTCTTTCAACACTTTCTGCAGTATTAGGCGTAACATCTTGAATTAATTTCAAATTCACATCTTCAAGCATAGGCAGAAAATAATGGATTTGCTCGCCATCTAGCATGCTCAAGCCAAAATAATCAGCTACAGTACCCGCATAGATTGTGCCTTCTTTATTAAAAATGTGAATTTCATCAACTTGCAAGAGATTTGACATTGTCTGCATTGCATCTAAATCATTCAACATTTTAGGGTTAGCAGAAAGAATATAAGAAACGGCTCTTGCACGAATAAAAAAATCTTCTTTTAGATCTTCAGTCAATTCGTCTATATGTTTTGCATTATCATCTAATATTTCAATAAGTTGTTCAGCTTGTAAATGTGCAGTATTTTCAAAGCTTTCTGTTGCAAAATCCAAAAGTAGAAAAGCACTAATAGTCACAAAAACAATGGAACTAAAAAGAACGACTAATAGTAAGCGAAGAGTGATATATTTTTTCATAAATTATCAAAACCTATTTGTGATTAGATTGTTTCACTCAATAGCGCAAAGAAAAGGTCAACAATATTCATTTTTGAAAAACAAAAATTGAAATATATCTACGTATATAATAAAACTATTCATAAGATTAAGTCAAGCTATTCATAAAGTTAGACTGCGCAAACATTAAGGAGTTTTTTGCCAAAAAGAGCAGAACTTTTAAAAAAAGAAATATTTTTTACAAAATTAAATTATTTAAATTTTTCTAGTATTACAGGCAATCATAGACGATTCTAAACAAGAAAAAAAAGGAAAAACAGAGAGCACAACAAAGAAAATATGCTAAATATAAGCACGGCATTTCCAGAAAATACAAATTGTAATAAATTTAATCATAGTATAAATAATTATCATTTTAGCTTATTCATAAATAATATCAGGATAATAAGGGCATAAAAGCATAAATAATTTTTAACGAACAAAAATAATTTGTTGCTATATTACATACAATATTATAAATTGATGTTCTGTATTAATCATAAAATAATGTTTCATAAACAGAAATGAAATAAAAAATAAAGTTTCAAGGCTTTGCAAGATAAAGTCTTTATAACGGAGTTATGGTTTGAACAAAACAAAAAAAGTAATGATTATTGATGATAATGTTACAAATTTAAACATTGCTCGAAAAGCTTTATGCGATGAATATGGCGTTATTCTCATAAAAGATCCTAATATGGCATTAAATGCCATACAAAACACAAGTCCCGATTTAATTTTGCTTGATGTTGAAATGCCTGAAATGGACGGCTTTGAAGTTATACAAAAAATAAAAACTGAACTCCCAGAACCCTATAAAAGCATTCCAGTTATCTTCCTTACGGCTAAAGACGATGGAAGCAGTGAATTTCAAGGGCTAAATTTGGGAGCTGTCGACTATGTAAGGAAGCCATTTTCTTCGGCTTTATTGCAAAAAAGAGTTGAATTACATTTAAAATTACATGATTATAGCACCAATCTCAAATTAATGGTGAAAGAGCAAATTGCACACATTGAAGAATTGCAATACGCTGTTGTTCACTCTATGTCTGAAATGGTCGAGCGCAGGGATCACACGACTGGTGGCCATATTATGCGCACAAGCAAATATTTAAAAGCACTCATGCAAAAGCTTGTTGAAGATTCGCCCTACTCTAACGAATTAGCGGAAGTTGATATTAATATGTATGCGCACGCCGCTCAAATGCATGACGTGGGCAAAATTTCAATTTCTGACACAATTTTGCTAAAAGAAGGCAAACTCACAGATGAAGAATATGAGCTTATGAAAAAGCATACCACTGTTGGCTGTGACATCATCAAATCTTCTGTAAAAGATGTAAATAATTACGCTTTTTTAGAAACTGCTGCTGTTTTTGCTCTTTCTCATCACGAAAAATGGAATGGCACTGGTTATCCACACGGTTTAAAGGGGCAAGAAATTCCAATTTGCGGTAGAATGATGGCCCTTGCTGACGCTTATGATGCAATTATTTCAAAGCGTCCTTATAAAGTGGCTAAGCGTCACGTAGAAGCCGTTGAAATCATTATAAAAGAAAGCGGTCAACACTTTGACCCTGTTGTGGTTGATGCTTTTGTAGCAGTTGCTGATGCTTTTAAAGAAATTTCAGAAACAAATTTAGAAGAAGTAATAGGTTTAGGATAAATACACATATACATGTAGCTAGGTTCTTTGTAAAAAAGCCTGATAAATGGAGAGTTTATGTCGGTTGATAATAATATGATGACGATTGAGCATTTAAAAGAAACAATTTCAATCACTAAAGTCGGCGTTTTTATTTGGAATTTAGAAACCGATCACGTCATTTACAGTAAAGAATGGGCTGAAATTGTCGGTTATGAACAAGAAGAACTTGAACCGCATGTTGCAACATGGGAATCAATGCTCTATCCTAGCGATTTAGCAATTGCTGAAAAAAATATTAATAAATATTTAGATGGCGAAGTCCCACTTTATGAAGCCGAATTTAGAATGATAAAAAAAGACGGCACTGTTATTTGGGGGCACGATAAGGGCAAGGTCACTAAATATACAGAAGACGGCAAACCTCTCATTCTTTGCGGAGTTTTGCAAGATATTACAAATATTAAACTTACAGAACAATTATTAAGAGAAAGCACAGATATATTAAATCTTGCCATTGAAGTTGCAGAATTTGGAACTTGGGATTGGGATTTGGAAAAAGATATAATTTCTTATAATGATGAATATTTAAAAATGCTTGGCTACACTCAAGACGAAATAGTGGGTTCATTAGCGGAATGGGAAGCAATGAATCACCCCGAAGATCTTATTTTAGTAACACAATTATTAGATGAATTTGTTGCAGGAACAAGGCCAAATTACGAATGTGAAATTCGTATGCTTCACAAAGACGGCCATTATATTTGGACAAAAGACGTTGGAAGAATTGTTTCCAAAAATGAAAATGGCATCGCAACACGTGTTATCGGTGGTCATCTCAACATTGACAGCTTAAAAAATTCACAATCTCAATTAGAAAAAACGCTCAATGAATTGGAAAAAACACTTAATGAATTAGAAAACCATCAAACACATCTAGAAAATGAAATTGAAATGAGAACAAAAACTTTAATTGTTCAAGATCAATTACTTATGGCTGTTAATACTGTTTCTCAGCAATTATTAGCTGTTAATGAAGCGGAAAATTTTGATTCTGTACTTATCGATTGCCTAAAAACGCTCACAATAGCTTTTAACACTTCAGAATTCACATTATGGCGTTATCTCAAAATTGAAGAATATGAATTTTTCTATTTGACTCACTTGTATAGAAAAGACATAGATGAAAAAATTATTTATGATGTCAGCGACATACAAGAATATATTACAAATTTATTAATTTCAGGCAATGATTTCCAAATACACACGAGAGAAGATAATAATATAATCATAAATTACAGCAAAGTACCATTAGAACTGCGTAAAAATTTTGAAATAGACAAATCAATAAATGATTTCCTTACTGGCATGAGTGAAAATTGGCAAGAAAATGTGCTCACGCAAATTGAGAACAGTCAAAGCAGCATTGCAGCTTCCATTTATCTTTACAATACACTTTTTGGAATTATCGCAACGGGCAGTGATTCTAAAGAGTTTAAATATTCCGAAGCCCATGAGAGTATGCTAGATATTAGTGGAAAACTTTTTGCAAATGCGCAAAAAAAGCACGAAATGGACGCACAATTACGCTATGCACACGAAGAAGCCTTACTTAGTTCTCAAGCAAAGACTAATTTTTTAGCGAATATGAGCCATGAAATTAGAACTCCGCTCAACGCAATTTTGGGCATGTCAGAAATTGTGCTTAGAGAAAGCAAAGGAAGAACTACCGAAGATTATGCCACTGAAATTAAAAAAGCGAGCGAAAGCTTACTGCTCATTATTAATGACATTTTAGATATTTCAAAAATTGAATCTGGAAAATTGGAAATTATTAATGTTGAATACAATATGGCTTCATTATTGAGTGATATCATAAGTATTTCAAAAATGCGCCTCGAAGATAAACCAGTTATTCTCACTACTTTTATTCAATCTGATATACCAAGTGTCTTTTTTGGCGATGAAATTAGAATCAAGCAAGTGCTACTAAACTTGATTAGCAATGCCATTAAATTCACAAAAGAAGGTAATATCAATCTAAGAATTACTTGCGAAAAACAAGGCGAAATTGCTGAACTTGTTTTCTCAGTTGCAGACACTGGCATAGGTATTAAAGAAGAAGACATGCAAAGATTATTCTTGCAGTTTGAAAGGGTCGACACCAAAAAAAATAGAAATATCGAGGGTACAGGCCTTGGACTTGCAATCACAAAACAATTATGTGAAATGATGAATGGTACTGTAAGCGTGCAAAGTCAAGAAGGCGTTGGCTCTGTCTTTACTGCAAAAATTCCTCAATTATATAAAGAGTCTATGCCAATTGCAAATAGTGTTAGTGAAATAAAAATACTTGTTTATGAAGCAAGAGAAATTTATGCACATTCTTTCATAAACACCCTAAATGACATGAAAGCAAATTGCAGAATTTGCACTAATCAGTCAGAACTCACACAATCCCTCTTAGAGCAAACTTTTGATTATATAATTATTCCTGTTGTTTATCGTGATAAAATCAAAAATCACTGCCAAACAATGAATATTACTGCTAAACTAGTCTTTACAACAGATCCAGGTGATTTAACTATTTATTCGGAAGAAAATGTTCTTTCCTTGCCAATCAACTGCATGCAACTATCACAAATATTTGGCAATCATGGTTCACTCATAAGAAAAGAAGAAAAAATCTATAGCTTTATTGCTCCAGATGCAAAAATTCTTGTTGTTGATGACAACAGAATCAATTTAGAAGTGGCAAAGGGCTTAATGAAACCATTTGAGCTGAACTTGGAAACAGCTATAAATGGCGCAATTGCAGTTGATATGGTTGCAAAAAACACCTATGATTTAGTGTTCATGGATCATATGATGCCCGAAATGGACGGCATTGATGCAACAACAGCAATAAGGAAAATGGACGGCGATTACTATAAAAACTTGCCAATCATTGCTCTAACAGCAAATGCCCTTGTAGGTGCAAAAGAATTATTTGTAAAAGAAGGAATGAACGACTTCCTCGCAAAACCAATTGAAGTAGAAAAACTTAATGACATTTTGCAAACATGGCTGCCAAAAGAAAAGCAACAAGCTATTATTGCTCATAAAAAATATGCAAATGACTATAATATTCAAATTGAGGGCATAGATACCAATTATGGCATAAATATCATTGGCGGAGAAATCAACGATTATTATGATGTCCTAAGTGCCTTTTATATTGATGGATTAAAGAAAATTGAAAAATTGAATGTTGATATTACTGAAGAAAATCTTGCTATGTATAGAATTGAAATTCATGCCCTAAAAAGCGCCTCTGCCTCCATAGGCGCAAAAGAGCTTTCACAAGAAGCCAAAAATTTAGAGGAAGCGGCTATAAAGCATGATTTCACATATATTACAATGAATTCAAAATATTTTATACTTCAATTTCAAAAATTATTAAACACAATTAATACTCATCTTGAGCAAAAAAATAAAGAAAATCAACAAGGTAAAACTCAAGGTGTTCTTAGCTCACTTGAAAAACAATTACAAGCAATTAAAAATGCTCTAGATACTTACGACATTGAAATACTTGAAAAAACCATACAAGAATCTTTGTCTTATTCTTGGGAAGCAGAAATTGATGAATTGCTTTTGAAATTGAAGCAAAATATAGACTCTTTTGAATATCAACAAGCAAGCGATATTGTGGAAGAAATTATGTCAAAAATTGGTTCATAAAACTAGGTTCAAAATGATGGAATTGAGAAATATTGCATTAGCAGAAGCAAAGCAAGCCATGGAAATTATTGAGATTGCAAAAGCGCACCTCAAAGAACAAGGTATTGATCAATGGCAAGATGGCTATCCTGATTTTGAATGTATAATAAATGATGCCATTCAGCAAACAGGCTATTTTATTGTAGAAAATAATGATATATTAGGATATGTCGTTATAGATTTTGGAGGCGAAAGTGGACTTCTCAAGAAAAATATGCCGTTGTACATCGTATGGCCTTTACAATAAAAGCAAGAGGAAAAAACCTCACTGATTTTGTCTTCCCCCTTATTGAAGAGATATGCAAAAACAATAATATACATTATATTCGCATAGATACAGATGAGGGCAATAAGAAAATGCAACATATATTAAAAAAACATGGCTATCTTTATTGTGGCATTGTGCAATTTCAAAGTACTGAAAAAATTGCCTTTGAT
>CAYJDN010000038.1:0-11033 GCA_964368925.1 uncultured Desulfovibrionaceae bacterium
ATTTTTTGCATGTTTTGTATTTAAATAAAGAAAAAGCAAGAGGATTGGTGAAATCTCCTGCTTTTATTCTAAAAATAAATAATCAAATATTAAATAAGTTCTTATTTGCCTAATTTTTTGGCATAAAAGCATCTTTAGCTCAAAAAACCAATTGCAAAAAACAAAGGGTATAAATTACTTAGATAAGGCAGTCATAATATGAATTTTCGATTATATCAAGGAAGATGAGAGAACTTTGAATGAGTTTATCAAAACATAAACGACTGAAAAAGCTCTTGAAATCTGACGAGAAGAGAATCGAAAAGGCAATTTTGACGATTTTATCTAGATAAGGCCTTGATCCTTGCTGTATAATAAGAATGAGCTTGAGCCAATTCTTCCTTAGTGAGCAATTCAGTATAGGCTTCTATAGCTTTTTCCTTATAGTCCAAAACTTCAGCAATAATTGCAATTTCTTCCAATACGGAATTCTTTACATCTTCTGAAGCTACAGCTAAAACGCCGTCTAATGTAACAAGTGCTTGATCTAATCTGCCAGCTTCTGATAAAATATCAGCTTTAACAAGTGACATCGCCACCGCTAGTGGAGAACCAATTTCAAGTTGTAAAAGAATGTCTAATTTAGCTAGAGCATAATCAAATTCCTCTAACTCAACACTAGCTTCAATTTCTTCCATCAATACAGCAACCGCTAATTCCCTAGGCGCTCTCAAAGTAAAAGATTCAAGTGAATCTAATTTCACCCTCAAATCTTCCATGTTCGCAATAAAATAAAACTCCGCTTGCGCCTCTTTAAAATCTTCTTCGCTTTTATAAGATAAGTAAGAATTAAGCGCAATCACAGCTACAATAGCAATAAGGATAAAAATAATCTTGCGAATGTTCTTTAAAATAAATTCCAAAAGTGGCGCTGCTTCCTGCGATGTTTCAGACTGCAACTCCCTTTCTAATTCTTTTAATAAAGCCTTGCGATCTTCAGGCTTCATCTTGTCTAATTCTTCCCTCGCTTGGAGGATTTGCTCTTCTGTAATCTGGCTGTTCGCAGGTAATTGCGAGCCTTGTCTATTTTGTTGTGACATAGTTTTTCCTATTAATTTAATACAATATTACACGAAACAAAGTGAAATATAGATAAAGATTAAGGAAATGTCAAATTGTTAGTGGGTTAAGCTTATACTTCTTCAAATGCAACAAAAGATTTCATATCTTCTAGCCTTTGAAGTACTTCAATTTTCTGATGCGGTGAGTAAAATATTTTTAATATGGCTTGATATTTGTCTAATACTGTGAAGAGCGCTAAGTTGTCGTAGGCTTCTAGGAGAAAACGAAACAAGCCGACTTTCGAGGGGGCTATCTTAATATATAGACAATCCGAATGGTCGACTTTTTCGTGATAAATGCTTTTTTTCATACTTATATTTTGATTAGAAATTCTGTATTTGCTCAATCATTTCGGCAGGGTATCCTTTGGTTTGTGCAAAGCGTAAAATTTGACTTTGAGCGCTTTTGAGTTCGTTTACACGAATACGATAGAGCGTTTCTTTGTCTTGAGCGTAGATGTCGAATGCCATAAGGAGTAGGGTATCGGTTCTGTCACAAATTTCTTTGTATACTTTGAAGTCTTCGGCTGTTTTGAGTTGTGCGCTGATGGCATTGTAGATAAGTTCTTTTATCATGCGTATTGGCAAGAGCGCTTGAGCTGGGCTAAGTTGCTGAACAGCTTGAATTTTAAGTAAATCTTCAATTTGCTTTTTGATATCTTCTTGATTTACGTCTTCACCTATGACAGCTTTATAGAGCTGAGTAGTTGCTTCTTTTACTATATGGCCGACTGGATTTAGAAATTGATCGGTTACAGTACGAGAAACGCCGACTGAGTCGAGGGTATGATGCGAGAAAAATTCTGAATGCCATAATGAAGCAATTTTTTGTGCATCTTTTTTGAGGGTATCTGTGAGCATATTTATTCCTATTTGTTATTGGAAGCAGTTTTTAGTCTTTGTCAATGTCTTCTATAAGTCCGCATTCATTGCATATTCTTTGCGTTTGCGAACGTGAATGTTTTACGAATGTTACTGGTGATTTACAATTTGCGCATGGTGTTGTGCTTGGTTCATTCCATGAGGCGTAGTCGCATTTTGGATAGGCAGAGCAACCGTAGAAAACCTTACCTTTTTTAGTAGATTTTTCGACGAGTTCACCGTCGGCGCATTTTGGACATTTTACATTAGTAGAGAAAGAGGCGGTGAAATTACAATTTGGATAATTTGAACAAGCTTGGAATCTTGCGCCAGTTCTTGAGTGTTTTAAGACGACATTTCCAGCGCATTTTGGGCAAGTACCAAGTACTTTTGCTTCGACTTTTTCACGTTTGACAAGCTGGATATTTCCTTGCTCATCTCTAGTGAAATCTGAGGTGAATTTACATTCAGGATAGCCAGAGCAAGCGACAAATTCGCCCGTTTTGGCAAATTTTACTACAAGGGCTTTGCCGCATTCAGGGCAGGGCATATTTGCTTCTATGCCTTGCTTCATTTGCGTCATTGATTTTTGTGCTGCTTCTAGAGTTGGATTGAATTCATGTGAAAAATCTGAGAGAAGCTTCACCCAACCAAGGTTTCCTTCAGCAACTTTATCGAGGTCATTTTCCATTTGAGCGGTGAAATGAATATCCATAAGGTGTGGGAAATTTGCATTGAGTTGAGTCACAACTACTGAACCTAAGTCGGTAGGAACAAAGGCTTTTTCTTGTAGGCGCACATAGTCACGGTCTTGTAGGGTTGTGATGATGGCGGCGTAGGTGGACGGGCGTCCGATACCTTGTTCTTCTAATTCTTTTACAAGTGTAGATTCAGTATATCTGCTCGGTGGTTGCGTGAATTTTTGTTCTTTTTTTAGCTCGTTACAAAGAAGATTTTCTTTGACTTCTAGCAATGGCAAGAGTTCGTCATCGTCGCTACTTGAGGCTTGTGATACTTTTAAATAACCTGGGAAGAGTATTCTTTGACCTCTAGATTTCCATTGGCTAGAACCACATTCAATAAATACATTTGTATCATGGAAATTTGCTGGCGCCATTTGAGAAGCAACAAAGCGCTCCCAAATGAGTTTGTAGATTTTGTATTGATCGGCGGTTAAGTCATCTCTTACTGATTCAGGCGTGATGGTAACGTCGATAGGGCGCACGGCTTCGTGGGCGTCTTGTGCGCTATTTTTGCTTTTGAAAACATTGCCTTTACCTTTACCACCAAGATATTCTTTGCCGTAATTTTCTTCAATAAATTCAAGAGCTGCTGAACGTGCTTCGCTTGCGATACGCACAGAATCTGTACGCATATAAGTAATGAGTGCTGTTGTACCTTTATTAGATAAATCAATACCTTCATACAATTTCTGCGCAGTTTGCATAGTACGCTTTGCAGGGAAATTTAGTCTTTGGTTTGCAGTTTGCTGTAGGGTGGAGGTGATGAAAGGAGGGGGTGCAGAGCGTGAACGTTCTTTTTCTTCTATAGAGGAAATAATCCACGGATTTTCTTTCAATTCTTTTTCTAAGGCTTCTGCTGCTGTTTGATTAGGAACATGAGCTTTTTTATTGTTGATTTTATGTAATTCAGATTTGAAAGCTTGAGCATTTTTTTCATCTTTTTGCAAAATGGCTTTGAATGACCAATATTCTTCTGGTTTAAAGGCTTTACGCTCTTCTTCACGTTCAACAATGAGTTTGAGCGCAACGGATTGCACTCTTCCTGCTGAAATTCCACGCTTTACAGTTTTCCAAAGGAGAGGAGAAATTTTATAGCCCACTAATCTGTCTAAGACACGTCTTGCTTGTTGCGCATCAAAAAGGTCAACATTAATTTCGCGTGGTTTTTTTAATGCTTCTTTAACGGCCTTAGCTGTGATTTCGTTGAATTGTATGCGACGGATATCTTTGGCTTTTTTCTTTATGCTTTCAGCAATATGCCAAGCAATAGCCTCACCTTCTCTATCTGGATCGGGTGCAAGATAGACAGTATCTGCTTGGGCAGCAGCGGCTTGTAATTCGCTTACAACTTTTTCCTTACCTTTAATTGTAACATATTGTGGGGCAAAATTATTTTCTTCGTCAACGCCTAAGACTTTAGCTGGTAAATCACGTATATGCCCAACGCTAGCGTGAACCATATAGTCCTTGCTAAGAAATTTTTTGATTGTTTTTACCTTCGCAGGTGACTCCACAATGATTAAACTTTTGCCCATATTTACCTCAATTTTTAGAAACACACCTTTTTAGAAACACACCCTAATAATGCATGTTGCGATAAAGCTAGTGCATACTTTAGCATCTGTCAAGGGCAGAAAGATGAAAATAATGATTTATTTCATGTTGTCTATTTTTTTTATATAATGTTAATAAGCATATAGAAAGTTTTGCTCGAGAAAAGAGAAAATTTTCACAATAAATTATAATTTTTTGTTGACAACATATCTTTCTTTGTGTAAGTTATTGTTAATGTCAGTGGTTCAACGCAACAATAACACTAAAATTTTTAGGATGTTTTATGTTTCAAGGTTGGAAAATAGCAGGTACAGGCCTTTTTGGCAATTTGATGCTTTATGGTGGAATGATATACATGATGAATGTATTTATTACACCTTTGAGCGAACTTCATGGCTGGTCAAGAGCTTTGATTAGTTCCTCTATGGGCATAGCGTCATTTGTTGTTTCGCTTTGTACATTTGCTTTTATTGCCTTGACTTTCCACTTCAAATTAAGAACATTAATGACATTAGGGGCTTTGATTGGCGGGCTTGGTTTTATTGCAATGGGGCTTGCTGACAGCTTTTTATATTTTACAATAGCTTTTTCTGTAACTTGGGCAAGCGGGCAATTATGCGGTGGCGCTGTAGCAAATATTCTTGTAAGCAATTGGTTTGTTGCTTATAGGGGTAGGGCCTTAGGTTTAGTGAATATCGGCATTTCTTTAGCTGGTGTTATACTGCCGACAGTCGTTTTAATGCTGATTACATTATTAGGGTTAAAGGCCGCTTATATTTCATTAGGCATAATAATGCTTATCTTTACGCCTATTTGCTTTAGAGTTATTCGTGATAATCCCTCTGATATGGGTTTGATGCCAGACAATGCTTTAGCTAGTGATGTAAATGCTGACCCAAAACAATCTGAAAATCTTATTATAGAAAAAGAAGCAAAATTTGCTCGCACACAAGAACTTGCTGGAATTACAAAGAATTTTATTTGCTTTTATAAAGACAAAACTTCGCAATTGGTAAGTATTAGCTATGGACTCACTCTTATGGCTGGTGCTGGTATTATGAGTCAGCTTGTTCCTGCCTTCGAGAGCTATGGAATTAGCACTTCTATGGCCACTTTTATGCTTAGTTATTTTGCAATATGTGCTTTGGTTGGTAAATATTTCTGGGGCTTTGTCATGGATAAGACTAATCCATTATTGGGTATGCGTCTTATGCTTATTGGCTGTCTTGTAGGCGTTTTGATCTTTTTCATGCCCCCAACTACATTTAGCATTTTTCTTTTTGCTACTGTTTTTGGCATTAGCAGTGGTGGTTCTTGGCCAGTTTTTGCCGCCTTACTTTATTATTTATATGGTAAATCTTATTTCAAAAAAGCCTATCAATACGGCTCTGTTATGATTGCTTTGAAATCATTTGGATATGTAATTATTGGTACTCTCTATACTTTCTTTGGTTCTTATACTCTTTCTTATGCACTCTTCTTTGTTATATTGCTTATATCCTTTGTGATGACTTGCATGATAAAGCAAACAAATTCAGTAGAATATTTGTTAAGGAAAGATAAATAATGTGTTTTACTGCTTAGGCAGATGATTATAAACTGTGAAATAAGGAGTTTTTATGGCAATGGCAAATCAAATTTACTACAATGGTACGATCATTACTATGGATAGCCGTGCTTCAGAAGTGGAAGCAATTGCAATTCAAAATGATACTATCCTTGCAGTTGGTACTAAAGAGCAAGTGTTTAAGTATCAGGATAAAGATACTGTAATGACAGATCTTAAGGGTAAAACTATGTTGCCAGGTCTTATTGATGCTCACGGGCATTTTATGACTGCGGGCGATATGTTTGCAAGATATTTAGATCTTTCTTCTCCTCCTGTTGGCGTGACTAAGTCTATTGATGAAATCAAGCAAAAAGTCGCTGAAAGAATTAAAACACTCAAAAAAGGCGAATGGGTGCTTGGTTATGGTTATGATGACACCTTATTAGCTGAAGGTCGTCACCCTGAAATTAATGATATAGACGAAATTTCACCTGACAACCCTGTTATGCTCAAACACGTTTCAGGCCACATTACCGTATTTAACTCCTACGCATTGAATTTAGGGGAAATCACGAAAGATACTCCTGACCCTACTGGTGGCGTATATCGCCGTTATGCAGACGGTAGTCCGAATGGCGTATGTGAAGAACCTGCTTCTTATGCTCCTATTCAAGCACATCTTCCAGCTCCTACAACTGAAGATTTTATGAATGCTATTAAAGCCGCTAGTGCAAAATACGCCGCAAAAGGTGTAACTTCTGCTCAAGAAGGTTTTGGTGGGAAATTGTTCTTAGATATGCTCAAAGAAGGCCATGCAAGGAAAGATTTGAAGATACGTATTAACTTCTATCCTGGTATATACGGTGGCGATCCAAGTTCTTATCTAAACATTACAAAATCAGGCACACAGCTTACCCAAGATAAAATGCTTAGCCTTGGTGCTGCAAAAACTTTAGCAGACGGCAGTATTCAATGTTATACAGCATTTTTATCTAATCCTTACCATAAAGTTGTTTACGATTTACCTGGCGGCCCAATGTGGAGAGCCTATCCTATCGAAGACCATGAAGCTTTGGCAGATAGAATTTTAAAATACCACCGTGCTGGCTATCAACTAGCTGTTCACGGAAATGGCGATGACGCTATTCAAAATATATTAGATGCTTACGAAAATGCAAATAGATTATATCCACGTGCAGACGCTCGTCACATCATTATTCACTGTCAAACAGTTCGTGAAGATCAACTTGATAGAATAAAAAGATTAGGCGTTATCCCTGCTTTCTTCGTCGTTCACACATACTATTGGGGCGATCGTCATAGAGATATTTTCCTAGGCGAAGATAGAGCAAGACGCATAAGCCCATGTAAGAGCGCTGTAGATAAAGGTATTTTATTTACTAATCATAATGATACTTTTGTAACTCCAATTGATCCACTTCTTTCTGTTTGGTCAGCGGTAAACCGTGTGACATCAAGCGGAAAAGTTTTGGGCGAAGAACAAAGAGTAGACGTTATTAACGCTTTAAGAGCCGTTACTTCAAACGTTGCCTATCAAGCTTTTGAAGAAGACATCAAAGGTAGCCTTGAACCAGGTAAACTTGCAGATATGGTAATTTTAGATGAAAACCCATTAGAAATTGATCCAATGAAGATTAAAGACATTGGTATTTTGACGACTATTGTAGGTAATGAGATAGTATTTGGTAATTTACCATAGGCTGGCTTGTTAGATTTTTTGGAACTATTTTATTAAGGAGTATTTATGGAAGCAACCTTTTACCCGAATATCGTTGCCATTGGCTGGATTGGTGTGTTCCTTTTACTTGGCGTGTTCTTGCGTGCGAAGATTAAATTTTTACAAACAACACTTTTACCTGCTGCCCTTATCGGTGGTATGATTGGTTTTTTCTTTATTAACAGTGAATTGTTTGGCTTACCAGTAAGCTTAGTTGGTGTTCCAACTTCAGGTGGCTGGAAGGCTATTGTCCCAAGAAGTTATAGTATTCTTGTATTCCACTTATTCGCCTTTGGCTTCGTTGGTCTTGGTTTATTAGAACCAGGCGGCGGCAAAAAAGACGTGGGTAAGGCCGTATTACAAGGTTCACTTTGGGTATGTTTAGTTTTCGCATTCAGTTACGCAGCACAAGCTTTAACTGGCTATGGCGTTTTCCAAATTTTTGAAAAAGTTTTTGGTTACGATATTGATCCTGTCAATGGTTTCTTGGTTGCTTCTGGCTTCACACAAGGCCCAGGTCAAGCGCAGTCAACTGCTCTTATTTGGGAAGGTACATTCCAAACACAATATGCCGTTTCAGCAGGTATAGCATTCTCTGCGGTGGGCTTCCTTGTTGCTGGTTTAGTTGGTGTTGCGCTCACTTTCTTTGGTATCAAAAAAGGCTGGGCAAAAGATGGTTCTGGTAAGTTGAGTACTGAATTCCGTAAAGGTCTTTATGACAAAGGAAATAATCCTGTAAATGCGCACGCAACTGCACACCCTGCAAACGTAGACAGCTTTGCAATGCACTTAGCTATGTTCGTTATTGTTTATCTTGTTGCTTATTCTTGGGCAGTAGGTTGGGGCGTTTATGCACCTAAGTTCTTAAAAGCTCTTGGTGTTGGCCTAAACTTCTTATGGTGTCTATACTTCGGTATTCTTCTACGTAAAGCTTCACATAAATTCGGTTTTGCTCACCTTATAGATCAAGACACAGTGCGCCGTATTACTGGTACTTCTGTTGATATTATGCTATGTGCGGTGTTTATGAGTATTGCAGTTGCTGATATTGCAACTATGTTCATGCCATTTATTATTACTTGTATTCTTGCAACTCTTGCGACAGTTATGTTTGTTATGGCATTTAGTAGACGTCAAAAAGAATACGGTTTTGAACGTATGGTGGCTACTTTCGGACTTTGTACAGGTACAGCGGCTTCTGGCTTATTGTTACTTCGTATCATCGACCCTGACTTTGAAAGCCCAGCAGCGGTAGAAATTGGACTCTTTAACGTGTTTGCACTCTTCGTATTGCAACCATACACACTCACAAAACCATTTGCTCCAGGCATTCCAGGTTGGTTCACACTTATGAACGTTGGTTATCTTATTGCCGTACCAATCATCATATATGTAATGCGCCTTGGTACATTCAAGAAGCAATTCTAATACTATAAAATTGTTACACTAGGATGTTTTTCTAAGCTATAATAATATTTGGTAATTTAGAAAGACATTCTAACCCTAACCCCCCTATGTAAAAATCTGTCTATGAAGAATAGGCAGATTTTTACGCTTGAAATAGTTTACTATATGATATAATATTTAGTTATATCACAAAAAAAAGTGAATTTAGAAATACAACAACTATATAGGAGCTAAAAATGATTAAAGCAGATCAAATATTTTACAATGGCGACATAGTAACAATGGACGAAAATGCAAGAAGCGTTGAAGCCATTGCTGTGCTAAAAGATATAATTCTTGCTCTTGGAACAAAAGAAGAAATTATGCAATACCAAGGGAAGTATACTAAATTAATAGATTTGAAAGGCAAAGCTATGCTTCCAGGATTTATCGACCCGCATAGTCATTTTGTCGTTGCAGGGCGAGTTTTTGCTAATTTTGTTGACCTAACGCCTTGGCCTATGGGTGATGTAAAAAACATAGACGATATCAAAAGAAAATTAAAGGCGGCGAGAAAATTTCCTCTACAGCCTCTTATTGGCTTTGGTTATGATGGCACAAGAAATTAAAGATGAAACATTCAGCATACAAAACGCGTACTTGCGTGCTGTTGACCAACAAGGAAATCCCAAGGCTAAGGCTATTTTGGAGGAAGTTTTCACTCCCACCGACGCCCTGTGGCGTGGCATTGGGCGCATCCCCCAAAGTGGCCTTGCCCTTGCCGACACCTTTACCCATCGAGATGCCTTGAAGGTGCTCGGTATGCAACTGCCTGAGGTCAAGCCCCTTGCAGGCTGTCGGTGTGGTGATGTTTTGAAGGGCAAAATGTTGCCTCCCAAATGTCCCCTTTTCGCTAAGCGATGTACTCCCGCCACCCCCCTTGGCCCATGCATGGTTTCCACTGAAGGCTCATGTGCGGCCTATTACAAATACCGTCTTCACGCATAATATGGTCAAATAAATATGAATATACACAACACCCTTCTTTTAGACTGCGGCAGTGGTGGTAAAGCCTCCCAAAGACTTATTACTGACTGCTTTTTTCGTCATTTTTCCAATGAAATATTGCAGCGCATGGACGATGCCGCCCTGTTACAAGTGCAAGGTCCCATTGCCATGAGCACCGACTCCTATACTGTGACGCCGCTTTTTTTTCCGGGGGGAAGTATAGGCACCCTTGCTATCCACGGAACGGTAAATGATGTTGCAATGTTAGGTGCAAAACCTAAGTATCTTTCTTGCGGCTTCATTCTTGAAGAGGGCCTCGACCTTGATGTGCTAGAACGTATCGTGGAAGATATGGCGCAGGCCGCTAAGGAAGCTGATGTGTACATCGTCACCGGCGATACTAAGGTAGTGCCTAAAGGGATGTGTGATAAAATATTCATTAACACCACTGGCATAGGTGAAATCATCACACCTCATCCGCCCTCAGGGCACAGGGCAAAGCCCGGCGATGCCATTTTAGTCAGCGGCAGCCTTGGTAACCATGGGCTCACCATTATGGCACAGCGTGAGGGACTTTCTTTTATTTCGGACATTGCCTCCGATTCTGCTCCCCTTAACCATATGGTGCAAAGCATTCTTAGTGCGGTAAGTAGCGCAGAGCATGTGCATGTGCTACGTGATCCCACACGAGGCGGCCTTGCCACAACACTAAATGAAATTGCTGCGCAGTCTCAAGTAACTCTTTTGCTAGAAGAAAATGCACTTCCCATTGACGATTCTGTAAAAAGTGGCACATCCTTTCTTGGCCTTGATCCCCTGTATCTTGCCAACGAAGGCAAACTCATTTGCATCGTGCCACAAAAAGAGGCGCAGGCTGTGCTTGCCGCCATGCACACCAGTCCCTATGGAAAAAATGCCCCACAAATTGGACAAGCTATAGCGCCGGTTGAGGGACAAAACCGTGCCGGTCAAGTTATACTTTCCACCAGCATTGGTGGCAAACGCTTATTATCCATGCTAGAAGGGGATCAGCTCCCTAGAATTTGCTAATGAGCAACATATTATAAATAGAGGTAACTATGCACGAAGATTAT
>CAYJDN010000038.1:11043-11392 GCA_964368925.1 uncultured Desulfovibrionaceae bacterium
CCCATGCCGGAAGAAAATATTATTGTGCACGAGATGTTAGCTGACCTTGGCTATACCAAAAGTCACATAGCTGCCTTGGAAGCTGAGAAAAAACTCTTCATTCAAGAAACAGGTATGGGCGCCATTAACACCATGAATTTTGCGTATAATGTTCCCCATGTTTTTGAAAAAAATTCTGTAGATGTACTCCTTGTGGGCTTTGCAGGCGCTCTTTCTCCATATATTGCCACAGGTGATTCTTGCCAAGTGTGAAACATCGCTCACTTTAGCCACATTCGATGTCAAAAAGCCGGTGATTTTGAAATTATTGACACCCCTTCAGTTTTTTTTACTAAGCATTTACAGTCGC
>CAYJDN010000039.1:0-11374 GCA_964368925.1 uncultured Desulfovibrionaceae bacterium
TTAGCCACAAAATCCTCACTGCGCAAAAAACGTCGTTTTTGCTTGTTCGCTAAAGACTTTTGTGCAATTGCACACTTTATATAATAGTAAAGATTGGTTCGTATACTAAAAAAACGTCCTCGAGAATAGGATTATCTTTAAACCCCAAAATACCTAGCGACATTAAAAGTTTAGAAAGGAAAAGGAGAGGGGGCTTGGGGGAGAGGAAAAACCTTACCTTTTCAAAGGTATGGTTTTTCCTTTCCCCCAAAATTCTTTCCCCCAAAATTCTTTCCCAAAAATTTCTTATGCTAATTTTTCTTTTGCGTAGTCGTGAACTTTTTTGAACACTTCTTCAATGCTTAAATGCGAAGTATCTATAACAAGGGCGTCGGGAGCGGCTTTTAGCGGGTCATGTTCTCTTGTTCTATCGGCCATATCACGGGATTGAATTTCTGCTATGAGCGTATCGAAGTCACAGTTTTCGCCTTTAGCTATATATTCATCATAGCGTCTTTTAGCACGCACTTCTACGCTTGCATCGAGGAAGATTTTGCACTGTGATTGAGGGAAAACTTTTGTTCCCATATCACGGCCGTCTGCCACGAGTTTGTATTTTGCACCTAGGTTTTTTTGGTATTTTTGTAAATAGGTGCGTACTAGAAGATTGCGTGACACAACAGAAGCTAGACGTGAAGCTCTATCTGTGCGAATTGGCAAGGAATTTACATTTTCATCGTTGCACATGAGCAAATAATCATTTCCATTTTTCTTCAGTGAAAAAGTATATTTTTTTAATTCGCTTTCTAATTTTTCATCGGTCATATCCATAGCTTCTGCGCCCAATTTTATACCTAGTGTGCGATACATTGAGCCAGTGTCGAGCATGTAGTAGCCGTAGGAAGCGGCCAATTTTTTTGCCACGGTTGATTTTCCTACGCCAGCTGGGCCGTCTATTGTTATGACTTGTGGTTTATTTTGTGGAAAAAAAAACTCTTGTACTTTTTGAATAAGGAAAGAATTTTCTTCCATATTCCCAACTGATACACGGATAAAATCAGGCAAATTGTAATTTTTTAAATATCTTAATATAATGCCTTGTTCTAATAAATAATTATATAATTCACTTGCTTTACCATTTTCCACATAGACTAAAAGAAAATTTGACATTGAAAAATAAGGTTTACACGCTAATTTGCTTAATTCTTCACTAAGATATTCACGTCCTTCAACACTCACTTTTATTGTATCTAAATAAAAATCTCTATCGCCCAAGGCTGCTAGTGCCGCTTCTTCGGCAAGTATATTGAGTGAAAATGGCAAGCGTATTCTGCACATATAATCAGCTATTTGCTCTGGAAAAATTCCGTAGCCAATACGTAAGCCAGCAAGCCCATAACATTTTGAAAAAGTGCGCATTATTGCTATATTATCTAAATCATTTAAATATTTTTCGCAGCCGTATTCAGTGCCTGCAAAGTCGATATAGGCTTCGTCTACAACGAGTAAGCAAGTCTTAGGTAATTTCTTTGCAAATTCAGCTATATATTTTGCTTCGATGGCATATCCTGTTGGATTATCAGGATTTGTTAAAAATACAATACTTGTTTTTTCGTCTACAAGATTAAATAATTTATCTAAATCAAAAGAAAAATCTTCATTTAGGTCAACTTGCCTAAATTCTACCCCGCATACCATAGCTTGAGTGGTGTATATTCCAAAGCAAGGATTGAAAGCAACAATATTGTTACTTCCAGCCACACCAAGCACACGGATAAGCAAGTCGATTACTTCATCAGATCCATTTCCCACTACAATTCTTTTTGCATCTATATTATGGTATTTGGCAAGTTCTTTTACTAAACGAGGCACGCCCGATTGAGGATAGCGAAAAGCAAGTTCGCTTTTTTCCTGCAAAACTTTTTTCACTTTAGGTGAAACCCCTAGTGGATTTTCATTACTTGCAAGTTTCACAACTTTTTCAAGATTATATTTTTCTTTAATTTCATCAATTGATAAGCCAGCTTCATAGGGCAAAAATTGTTCTACTTCTTTTCTAACAGGAAACTTCATCTCTTCTTCCAATTTGTTTTATATATTTATATTTAAATGTAATAGGCTTCTACCGAAGTAAAAGCCTATGTTTATTAGATTATTCAGTAACTTCTACATCTTTTGGTCTTACAGTAAGTACGGGTACAGATGAGTTTTTAACTACTTTTTCAGCTACAGAGCCAAAAAGTATACGATCTATACCAGTACGTCCATGAGTACCCATGATGATAAGATCAGCTTGTAAACTGTCTGCAAGCGCTAGAATTTCTTCTGCTGCATACCCTACAACTATTTCAGATTGCACGTCTACGCCTTCAAAGTATTGCGCAACAAATTCAGACATAGCCGTTTCAGCACCAGAAACAATTTCGCCTACGAAAGAGTCGATAGTGTTTGGTGGCACGTGAAAGCCTGTGTACTGTGTTAAAGTGGGCGCTGCATAAACAGCTACTATACTAGCATTTGTCAATTTTGCATACATAGTTGCGTATGCTGCAACTTGCTTACTGTGTTCAGATAAATCAAGCGCACAAATAATCTTTTTAATCTCAAGCATAATACCCTCCTTCTTTCCGCCGATAGAATATAAAAGCGAAAAGCCTTTCTTTTAATTGTAGTATATACTATTTTTTTCTTATCGACAAGTCTTAGTTTTTCTGTTAATTAAACTTTTATAGAAAAAACATTTTAAGGCTGAATAATCCAAGAGATTCTATTAAGGTATGCTAATTGCATAATAACACTCATACAAGATACAAAGGCAATATTTTCCTTATTAGTTTTAAATATAAAGTGAGGACTTTATGCAAATTGACAATGATTTACAGCTACTTTTACTGCAACAACAGCAAGCGAGTAATAAGGTAAACAAGCAAAACAAAGTGCCTAGTAATAGTGCAGAATTTGCCGACCTTTTTTCGCAAGTCACCGAAGCAGAAGAAGCAAAAATCAATGCTTCGCAAAATGAACTTTTTACTGGCACTGATACAAGTTATCAAAACCTTTCTGCAACAAATCTTGCTACTATCAATGCAATGCTTACAAATCAGCTTACAGGCGATGACGCTGAGCAAGGTATGCAAGATTTTGAAAATGAGATCTATTCTATCACAGCTATGCTTGATGGCTTAGATAACTATGCAGAAAAAATTACAAAAGCAAATTCTGACAAATCTGCTTGGGAAGATTTGCAAAACATCAGCGCTCAGGTTTCAAGCCTAAAAGGACGTGAACTTCCTAAAGAATTAAGCTCCTTATTAGAAGAAATTGAAGTGCTTGCAAATACTGAACAATTCAAAATGAACCGTGGTGATTATCTCTAATTTTCTTCATAAGAGTATCGTATGAACAGATATTATTCTACAAATATTCTTCTTTGCTTGCTTCTAAGTCTTAGCGCATGCACAAAAAATCTCTACACTACTCCAGAGCCTTTTGATGCGAAAAATGTGGAAGTACTATTAGAAGTGCATGGAAATGACAGATTGCATACAAAGGAAAATGTATCTATTCAGGTAGATGTGGTGAATATTGAAGAGCAAAAAACACTTTATGAATCATGGGAAACATACGCCCCAAGAAAGCCTTATGACGAAACTGATACAAGGCAAAGTTTTTCTGACCCTGCCTATACTAATGCCATAAAGCCACCACCAAAGAAAGTTGTTGCTCCCAAACCAGTTGCTAAACCAAAACCTAAACCTGTAGAACCTGTCATTGAAAAAGTAGAAGAAAAACAAGAGATTGATATAAATGAAATCTTGAATAGACAGCTAGATACAATCAATGACGCAAATGGATCTAATACTAATTTCATTCCATTTAACCCACTAGAACCAGAAACAGATACTATCAAAGAACTAAGCCAAGAGCAATTAGACGCCGCAAAAGCTTTATTGCCTCAAGACTATGTTCCACCGCCTCCTGCAACTAATAGAGATCCACTCATATTAAGAGGCAGTGACTCATTCCAATAGAAAAAACAAAAAAACAAAAAAACAAAAATAACATAAAAAAAGGCAACTTACAGAAGTTGCCTTTTTTATTTTAATTTCTCAATTATTATTCTTTATTTGCTGTTTCACTTGCAGTTTGATTTTGCTCAACTTGTTCAGCTTGCACAGCATTTTCTACTTTTTTATCTTTATCAGCATCTTGCTTTTCTATTTCTTCATCACGCAATACACGACCTAAAATCTTACCAACTTTAGACTTTGGTAATTCTTGGCGGAATTCAAAGAAACGTGGCACTTTATAATTTGCAAGTTTTTCCTTACAAAATGCAACTAATTCAGGAATAGTCACAGTTTCGCCGTCTTTTGGTACAATATAGGCTTTTAATACTTCACCACGTGAACGATGAGGTACAGCTAATGAAACTGCTTCCTTAATTTTTGGATGCTCATATAAAACTTCATCAATTTCACGAGGATAAACATTATAGCCACCAATAATCGCCATATGTTTCTTTCTATCTACGATGAAATAATAGCCGTCTTCATCTTTATAGGCAACGTCGCCAGTATAGAACCAACCATCTCTAAGAGCTTCGGCAGTTTCTTCTTCTTTTTCCCAATAGCCAATCATAACTTGTGGGCCTTTAATAACCATTTCGCCTATTTCATGCACACCAACTTCTCTTGTGCCTGTTTCCATGTCCATAATTTTAATTTCTGTACCAGGGAAAGCAACGCCGCATGAACCAGGTTTCTTCTCACCAAAAACAGGATTCGCAGTTACACAAGGAGAACATTCAGTCAATCCAAGGCCTTCTGTAATATTCGCTTGAGTGATATTTCTAAATCTATTGAAAGCGTCTACAGGGAATGGCGCTGCGCCAACAATACAAAGCTCAATACAAGTTAAATCGTAGTCTTTAATATTTTTTTGCTCCATAAGTCCCATGTAAACACTAGGTGCACCAATAAATAAAGATGGACGATATTTTTTAATCAATTCTAAAATATCACGTGGCACATAGCGAGGCACTGGCAAGGTAGGACTGGCAAGATGAGCTGGCATGATAACCGTACCTGCTAGGCCGAAGATATGGAAAAATGGCATAACTGCAACAGACAATTGCTCAACGTCAGCTTTTGCTTTGTGAACTATATCAAGCTGTTGCATATGCGCACATATATTGCCATGTGTAAGCATTGCCGCTTTTGAAAAACCAGTTGTTCCGCCAGTATACTGCAAGAAAGCTATAGTTTTTGCAGGATCTTCTGGCTCTTCTGTATAACGTGCTCTTGTTGCTAATAATGATTTATAAGTGAAAACATTTTTATTATTATATTTCACTTTTACCGCTGTACCAGTACGTTTTGCTTGTAATGGATAAAGCATATTCAATGGAAATGCCAAACCATCTGACAATGTAGAAACAAAGCATTTTTCAATGCCTAATTTATCTTGCAATGCGTCAACTTTATCCCAAAAGAGGTCAAGAAGAAGAAGAAACTTTGTGCGAGAATCGTTAAAATGGTGAGTTAATTCTTTTTCCATATACAAAGGGTTTGTCATAACAACAACGCCCCCCGCTTTCAATATACCCCAAATAGAAACGATTGTTTGTGGTATATTTGGCATCATAACGCCAACACGATCGCCAGTTTTTAGACCGTGTTTCCTCAAAGATGCCGCCATGTTTTCAGCTTTTTCTTGAAGCTGTTTGTAATTCATTTTAAGATTTTGGAAAAGTATGGCGGATCTTTTAGGATAATTTTCAGCAGCTTTATCGAGAAATTTTTGAACTGAATGAAGTTCAAAATTAAACTCGGTAGGCACTTCTTTGCCATAATAATGGCGAGCCCAACCAGGGGCTTTAATTGCTTCTTGCATGTTAAATCCTTCGTTATTGTACTTTGTTAAATTATTCAAAATAAATAAATTTACATTTAAGTCCAATCTATTGTAGAAGTAATTTTGTATACGTCAAGCAAAAAGTATAAATCTTAACTTACTATAAGATCATGCTTTGAGATATCCACATAAGCATTTAGTATATTAGTAAATTCCTTACGAGAAACTTCTTTTGCACCCATTCTAATCATGTGGCTTGTTGTTTGCTGACAATCAATAAGAACAAAATTTTGCTCTTTAAGATGCTCCACTAAATATGAAAAGGCTAATTTTGAAGCATTTTCCATAAGATAAACATAGATTCGCCAAAAAAAACTTTACCAAGCACTATGCCATATAGCCCACCCACAAGCTTGCCTTCATACCAAGCCTCAACCGAATGAGCTATGCCTAATTTATGTAACTCAATATAGGCTTCAATCATTTCAAGCTGTAACCAAGTACCATTTTGTCCTGGTCTTGGAAGCTTTGCACAATGTTCAATAACGTCCTCAAAAGCTTTGTTAAAACTAAAAGTATATACATTGTCTTTCATTGCTCTTTTCAAAGAACGAGAAACTTTAAATTCTTCAGGAATAAGCACACAACGTGGATCAGGACTCCACCACATAATAGGTGCACCAGCTCCATACCAAGGAAAAATCCCTTTAGAATAAGCGCAAATTAAGCGTTCAGGCGTTAAATCACCACCAACAGCAAGCAAACCAGAAGATTTAGAATCTTCCAAGGGAGGGAAAAAATATTTTTCTTGTAAATTTAAAATTTGTACTGTCATATTACGCATATAAAAACCAATATTTTTTTATAAATTTTCATTCAACAAAAAAATTATCGGTGTTTTAGTGAAATACTATAGGCTATTTTCACTAATTTTTATTATCTAAAAGATGAAAGACTATTTCCACGTTTTTTATTATTATTTCATCGCTAATTCAGTATTAATTCATTATTTCTGTAGCTTAGACGTATTGTATGTTTTAAATATTTCTTATAAAGCAAGATCATCAACTTTTTTTTCTTTAGCAATTATAACTATATGCGATGGGTTTATTGCTAAAATGTCTAATTGTTCAAATGCTCGTCTATGGCTTAAATCTTCCAAAACATCTAATTCAATTTCAAAAACATTTGGCCCTAAGTTAAGCTCAGATAAATCTAATTCATATCGAATAACACGAGTATTATAAATCTTTTCAAAATCTGACAATTCATCTTCATCAGCTTGAACATAAATTTCGAACTCTCTTGGAAATTCAACAAGTTCCATAGTAGATGGAATGTTTCTATAACTAATATTGATAATGTAATTTCTATCAATATTTTCTTTGCTTTCCACATTTATCCATAAAAAAACAGCGACTATAAAAGCTACAAAGAGATGTACAAAACTATGCTTTTGTGGGAAAAGTTCCTTATAGCGAGCATAAAATTTATGTTTTATTAGTAGGCAAGAATTATAAATTTTCTTTCTTCTTTCAAAATTAAGAAATAACATCACTTAGCCTCCTTTCAAATTCTTCTTTAGTCAAAGGCTTAGAAATATTACCAGATTGAGCTATCGTAACAAAGCCCCTCTCTTCTGAAACCACAATAACAAGTGCATCACTTATTTGCGAAATGCCAAGAGCCGCTCTATGCCTAGTGCCAAATTCTTGATTATCGCTTTCAGCAAGAGGTAAAATGCAGGCCGCAGCATGAATAATGCCCTCTCTCACAATCACAGCGCCGTCATGCAAAGGGGTTTTAGGCTCAAAAATTGACCCAAGCAATTCTTGACTCATAAGGGCGTCTAATCTCGTGCCACTCTGCGCTATATCGCCTAAAGGCATTTGCATTTCTAAAACAATCAATGCACCTACTCTTCTTTTTGCAAAAGCAAAGCATGTTTCAGATAATATCTTTGCTGTATCAGAATCAATATCTTTGCCTAAGAAGAAAGAACGAAAACTCAGTGTTGATAAGGCCTTGCGTATATCTTCGTGAAAGAGAATAACAATAATAAGCAGAAGTGAAGAAAAAATATTTTCAAATATCCAAACTATAGTATTTAATCCAATCAAACGAGAAAAAATATAGATAATAAATAATACAAATAAGCCGTTTATGGCAGATACCACTCTTGTGCCACGCACAAACATGACCACATAATAGAGCAGTAGAGTGACAATAATGATATCAATTAAATCTAATATGCCGAAAGAAATATTATCAAACACAGTTATTTTCCTCTAGATACTTCACGCATTTTTGCACATTATGCACCCTATGATGCGTGTAGCCTTTTTGAATGAGCGCATGCGTATATTGTGCAGTAGCCTCGTCAAGAGCATTAATGTCATTTGCATTAATAGAATATAAATGCCTTATAAGCGATTTTCTTGAAATTGCCGCCATAAGTGGTAAATCAAATTCTAAAAATTTTTCACTTGCTTCTAATAAAGCCTTATTATGTTCTTGTGTTTTCCCAAATCCAATGCCCTGATCAAGAATAATCTTTTCTCTTGGGAAACCTTTTTTTATAAGAACATTCAATTTTTCTTCAAAAAAAGCATAGACTTCATCAACAACACAAGCATATTTAGGTTCGTCTTGCATAGTATCAGGCTTTCCCTTGCAGTGCATAAGCACATAATAGGGTTGATGTTCTAAAAGCACATCTAAAAGCCTATTATCCCAATTAAAAGCGGAAATATCATTTATTATATTTATCCCTTTTTTCATGGCTTTTTCTGCTATACTTGCTCGCCATGTATCTAACGAAAGCTGAGGAAATATTTCTTTATTATTGCTTTCTGCAAGATTTAAAAAAGGCTCAAGCCTTGCCCATTCTTCTTCTTCACTAATAAAGCCAGCGCTAGGACGTGAAGAAGCAGCGCCAATATCAATAAAATGTGCGCCATTATTATAAAGTAAAGATTTTGCTTGTTCTAAGGCTTTGTGGCTATCTAAAAAAAGTCCCCCGTCCGAGAAGGAATCGGGGGTAATATTTACAATGCCCCAAAATTTAGGGGCATTGCATTCTATACTATTGTTTTGGTTTATTATCTTCATCATCTAAGTCAACATCAATAATGTCTTCTTCTACTGAATTTGCATCTGTATTATTGTTGTTAGCGTCAACATCTTCATCTGCTTCATCAAACATGAAAGCATTGTCATTGCCGTTTTGCGCATTGATATCGTATGGAGCAAGCTCGTCACCACGCATCAATGTGTCAATATCGTCACCAGAAATAGTTTCACGCTCAATAAGTACATTTGCGATTGCATGAAGCACTTCCATATTCTCTGAAAGTAATTTCTTACATAATTCATGCGCTTCATTGATGATTTTCTTTACTTCTGCGTCAACAATACGAGCAGTTTCTTCGCTCACAGATTTATTTGAAGTAAGCTCTCTACCAAGGAATGGTTCGCTATTTTGTTCGCCTATAGCTTGTGGGCCAACAATTTCAGACATACCCCATTCGCAAACCATCTTACGAGCAAGCTTTGACGCCCTTTCGATATCATTACCAGCGCCAGTGGTGATGTCGTCCATAATAAGCTCTTCAGCCACACGACCCGCCATAAGCACAGCAATATTTCCTTGCAAAAACTCACGTGAATAACTATGTCTATCTTCTTCAGGCAATTGCATTGTTACGCCTAATGCTCTACCACGTGGGATAATGCTTACTTTATGCACAGGATCTGCCTTTGGTAGAAGCTTTGCAACAAGAGCATGACCCGCTTCATGGTAAGCGGTGATGCGTTTTTCTTCATCTGATAGAATAAGCGAACGACGTTCACGCCCCATAAGAATTTTATCTTTAGCGTATTCAAAGTCCGACATATTTAATTCGTCTTTGCCTTTTTTAGCTGCCTGCAAAGCTGCTTCGTTCACGAGATTTTCTAAATCAGCGCCAGAAAAACCAGGTGTACCTTTAGCAAGAATTTCTATTTTTACATCTTCTGCCATTGGAGTTTTTCTAGCATGCACTTGGATAATGTGTTGTCTACCTTTTAAATCAGGAGTAGGCACAATAACTTGTCTATCAAAACGCCCTGGACGCAATAAAGCAGGATCAAGAACATCAGGGCGGTTAGTAGCCGCAATAAGGATAACGCCTTCGTTTGATTCAAAGCCGTCCATTTCTACAAGTAATTGGTTTAATGTTTGTTCTCTTTCGTCATGTCCACCACCAATACCAACGCCACGTTGACGCCCAACAGCATCAATTTCGTCAATAAAGATGAGGCAAGGCGCATTTTTCTTACCTTGTAAGAAGAGATCACGCACACGAGAAGCACCAACACCAACAAACATTTCTACGAAATCAGAACCTGAAATAGAGAAGAATGGCACGCCAGCTTCACCAGCTACGGCTCTTGCTAATAATGTTTTACCAGTACCAGGAGAACCAACAAGTAATACGCCTTTTGGAATACGACCGCCTAAGCGTGTGAATTTTTTAGGATGTGCAAGAAAATCGACAACTTCTGCCAATTCGTCTTTAGCTTCGTCAACACCTGCAACATCAGCAAATGTTACTCTGCCTTGCTCTTGATTGAGCATTCTCGCACGGGAGCGCCCAAAGCTCATAGCCCCGCCTTTTCCGCCTACTCCGCCGCCGTTCATCTGGCGCATAAAGAAAATCCATACACCGATTAATAAGAGCATTGGGAACCAAGATATGAGTAAGGTCATATAAAAAGGTGGTTCTTTTGGTGGTTCTGCGTTAATTGACACTCTATTGTTGAGTAATTGCGCAACAAGACCTGGATCGTCAGGAGTATAGGTTTGAAATTGTTGCCCAGTTGAGGTGGTGCCACTGATAGTGCGTTCAACTATCGTAACATTTGCGATATTTCCGTCTTCAACTTGCTGCACAAATTCACTATAGGGCATTTGGCTAGAAGTTGATTTGGGGGCTTGAAACATATTGAACACAAGCAGCAGTGCAAATGCTATCAATACCCACAATAATGAATTTCTTGAAATTTGATTCAATGTAGCCTCCTTCGGCACACATACACTTATGATTTTATTATGAAATAAATAGTAATACTTCTTTTTTGATTTGGCAAGTTCTTAGAGCACCTTTTCTTAAATATATCTTATTTTTTTCTTATCCTTAATATATTAAGGTAGATAGCGAGAAATTTATGTCATTATTTTTCGAATGTTTTTGAATATTTTTTGAATGTTTTTTAATATTTCTTAATAAAAGTATTTTTACATTAGAAGCTTGATTTTTACAAAAAACACGTCAAAAATTATTAATTGTAACATAAGCATACATTTTATTGAACTTCACATTATTTTAAATATTTACTTCTTAAAAAAATTTTCATTTAAAAAATTTTATATTTATTTTCTAGTGGCTTATGAGTTATAGAAAGATTCTATTTGTAACAATAATTGCAACATTTTTTCTTTTCTAAATGGGTTAAATTACTTAATTTTTTAAATAACCTATAAAAACCTCTTCGTCAA
>CAYJDN010000040.1:0-6341 GCA_964368925.1 uncultured Desulfovibrionaceae bacterium
AAATGTCACAAAAGCTGATATTCATGCAAATTCTATTCGCCTTACGTGGTCAGGGCAACAACAAAAATTAAAACAAGCAGCACTAAATGAAATATTACAGCTTGTTACTAAATATCCAACACGTTTAAAAATGTTGCCACCTGCAAGTTTAGACGTAAAATTAGACAGGAAAATGGATTTAACTTCTTCGCTTATCGAAGCGCAGAAATTCTTATCTGTACTACAAATAAAAGAATAATATGGACGGTTTACATGAAAAATAATATTCAAGAACTGGCTCTTATGCCAATGAACAATATATCAGTGAAATTATTACTTCTTCTTAGCCTTTTGCTTTTTGCATTTGAGGCTAGGGCAGAGGAAGAAACTATTCCTGATTATGGTTTAAAAGATGAAAGCCAAATTGCGCCTGAATTTAATTCTTTGCTTTCAGATTTCAAAAAAATGATTGGAATCAAAGACTTACCAAATGACACCTTAGCAATAGTTAATGAAGAAATCATAACCTTGCGTGATGTTGAAGCTCTTGCTAATTTGAATTATACACCACGAAGCGATGAATATATTTTGAGCCTTGATTATGTTTTAGAAGAATATTCTGACTACTTGTTTGAATTAATTGAACAAAAAATTATTGCTAAAGCTATTGATGAACAAAATATTAGTGTGACTTATAGTGACGTGGAGCAAATAGAAGAAATTATTCGTCAAAGTTACGAGGGCACTTTTGATGAGGAATTAGAATCTGAGGGCATTGACATTGAATTGTGGCGTTCGCAGTTAAAAAGACGCCTTGAAAAAGAAGCACTACAACTGACGATTATTAGTCAAATTCGCATTTCCCCACAAGAAATTATTGATTATCAAGAAGAAAATTCGCAACTATTTGTAATTCCTGAAAAATATAAAGTTCTTATGCTTTCTTCTTATTCTCAAAAGATTTTACAAGAAGCGCATAAGAAAAATATAAGATCTATAGAAGATGCTGAAAAATTTGACGTTTTAGCTCAAGAAGGTCTTTTCACAACAACAAATCTGCCTGAAGAATGGGACGAAGATACTGTTATCATGGAGAAAACAGGTAAAACCCATATAAGCCATTCAGGAAATAGTTATAAATATCTAATTCTATTAGAAAAAATACCAGCAACAACAATGTCACAAGAAGATATTTTCTTGCAAGTAGAACAACAATTGAGGGAAGAAAAAGCAGATAGGGCCTATAAACAATGGCTTGCTCAGGCTTTAAATTCTACAGAAATACAAATAATTCCAGAGTTTGCAAGTATCTTACAAGGCAATTCAGAAATTTTTATACAATAAACTAAAGATATATAAATCAAGGCATTAGGTTATTATATGGCAGAACATGAATTTACAAAAATCAGGGGTGCTCGCCAGCACAACTTAAAAAATATAGATGTGGACATTCCACGCAATAAGCTTGTTGTGGTGTGTGGCCCATCAGGTTCGGGCAAGTCTACGCTTGCTTTTGATATTGTGTATGCAGAGGGGCAAAGGCGTTATGTAGAATCGCTTTCAGCTTATGCTCGCCAATTTTTGCCAAAGATGGATAAGCCGCTTGTAGACAGTGTTGAGGGTCTATCGCCAGCTATTTCATTAGAACAACAAACAACGGCAAGGAATCCACGTTCTACTGTAGGCACTGTTACGGAAGTATATGATTTTCTACGTGTTTTCTTTTCTCGTTTAGGGAAAATGTATTGCCCAAATTGTAATATTCCAATTGAAACACGTGCTTCAGATGAAATAATCAGTGATATTATGAATTTACCTATTGATTCACGTATTCTTTTGCTTGCGCCTGTTGTCGAAATGCAAAAAGGCACACATCTTGATCGCTTTAAAAAGTTAAAAAGCGAGGGTTTTGTACGTGTTAGAGTAAAAACACAAAAAGAAGAGGCGCAAATTTATACTTTAGACGAAATGCCTAATCTTGATAAAAATAAGAAACATACCATAGACTTAGTTGTTGATAGGCTTGTCATTAAAGACGATATGCGTCAGCGTCTTGCAGATTCTGTAGAGCTTGCGCTCACACATGGGGAAGGGCGTCTTTATATTAGCGTCCAAGGGAATGAAGAATATAAGGAAGACATCACTTTTTCTACGACGGCTGTTTGCCCTGAATGTCGTATGTCGTTACCATCTCCAAGCCCCCAACTTCTTTCATTTAATAGTCCGCAGGGTTGGTGTCCTCAGTGTTCAGGTATTGGAACTGTGGTGAGTTTTGATCCTGATCTTATTGCGCCAAATAAGAAATTATCTTTGAGGGAGGGCGCATTAGCGCCGCTTGATCAGCCTACGACTATGAAAAAGATGCTACCAGCTCTTGAAGCTCTTGGAAAAAGGCATGGATTTACATTAGATACGCCACTTGCTGACTTTAGCGAGAAAGCCTTTCAAACGCTTATGCGAGGGGAAGCTGGCGGCAACACACGTTCTGGAGCATTAAAAAGAACGGCATTTGGTTTTTCACGTCCAAATTCTTCACGTTTTAGCGCTCGTGTTCATAATGAAGAAGATGATATTTCGCTCGATTGTTGGAATGGGGTGATGTATTATCTTGAAATGCGTATGGAAAATTCAGAAGCGTGGGGCAATGCTTTATCACGATATTCCTATTCAATTGATTGCCCTTCATGCGAGGGTGCACGCTTACGCCCTGAGGCGCTTGCCATTAGAATTGATAAGGTAAATATTTATGAATTTTGCTCATATTCTATAGATAAGGCCTTGCATTGGTTGAAGAATGTCGAATTTAAGGGCAGATTTGCGCTTATTGCAGAACCTTTATTGAAAGAATTGACGCATCGTCTTACTTTTATGGTGAATGTTGGTGTTGAATATCTTTCTCTTGGTCGCTCTATGACCACATTATCGGGCGGCGAGGCTCAACGCATTAGGCTTGCGTCACAGCTTGGTTCAGGCCTTGTTGGTGTCACTTATGTTTTAGATGAACCCTCAATTGGTTTGCATCCCCGTGATAATCAAAGACTTATTCAAACATTACGTTCATTGCAAGAGCGTGGAAATACAGTATTAGTCGTAGAGCATGACGAAGCGACAATTTGTGAATCTGACATGGTTTTTGAACTTGGGCCTGGATCGGGAAGTTATGGCGGCGATGTGGTTTTTGCTGGCACTGTTCCTGATCTTTTAGCTTCAGATTCTCTTACAGCGCAGTATTTGCGTGCGGACATGAATATCCCTTTGCCAGATGAAAGACGTGAAGCCACTGATTATATTACATTAAAAAAAGTGAGCACACACAATCTTAAAGATATAGATGTAAAAATTCCTTTGAATGTCTTTACTTGTGTTACAGGTGTATCGGGTTCGGGCAAATCTTCGCTTGTTATTGATACTCTTTATAAGCATTTAGCACTTTCGCAGGGCATAAAGGTTGATCAACCAGGGACTCTTTCTAAGATAGAAAATGTTGAAAAGATTGAAAAAATTGTTTCAATAGATCAATCACCTATTGGACGCACTCCACGTTCTAATCCTGCAACATATACAAAGATTTTTGATGAAATAAGAAATATCTTTGCGATGACAACGGACGCAAAAAAACGTGGATATACGGCTAGCCGTTTCAGTTTCAATGTTAAAGGTGGCCGTTGTGAAACTTGCTCAGGTGATGGTCAAATTCGAGTAGAAATGCACTTTTTGCCTGATATTTTCGTGACTTGTGACGTTTGTAAAGGGCGCAGATTTAACCATGAAACTCTCGAAGTACGTTATAAAGATAAGAACATTGCAGAAGTGCTTGATATGAGCGTGGGCGAAGCGCATGAATTTTTTGAACATTATCCCGCATTAGAAAGAAAATTAGCGGTCTTAAAAGACGTGGGGCTGGATTATATTAGACTTGGTCAGCCAGCAACGACGCTTTCTGGTGGTGAAGCTCAAAGAATCAAAATTTCTCGTGAGCTTGGAAAAAAATCGCTCCCCAACAGCATTTATATTCTTGATGAGCCAACGACTGGTTTGCACATGCACGAAGTTGGAAAACTCGTTACAGTTTTGCATAAATTAGTGGATAAAGGCGCTTCAATAGTGGTTATTGAGCACAACACGGACGTTATACTTGCGGCAGATTATGTTATTGATCTTGGCCCTGGCGGTGGCGAAAATGGTGGCACTATACTTGCTGAGGGCACTCCAGAAGCATTACAACAAAACGAAAATTCAATAACAGGACAATTCTTACTTGAAGAAAGAAATATAAGAGTAAAACGTAAGCAAGCTGCTAAGAAAATGAAAAATAAAAAAGCTTAGTTTTATTTCTTTGAACTTATTGATTTAATAAACTTTAATTACAAAGTTGAAATATAAAATATAAAAAGCAATTTAGACAAAGATTCTAACTAGCTTTTTTTATTATGTTTTATGCAATATACTTTTGCCAAAAATTAGGAATGAAATATTTTGTCAATTCCTTTTCTATAAGGTGAGGGAAAAGCATAGTGTTTCAGCTCATGCACGTTTAAGGCTATGTAGTTAGCAAAATGTTGATTTATAAGTAATTCTTCGCTTGTTGCCCTTGTGTAAATTTTATAAAAAGTGACATTATTTTTGTGATTTGTGTAGGTATAAGCAAGAGTGCATTTTTGCTCAATTTTTATTGTTACAAGTTCTAAGTTGTCTAAATAATTGCTAATAATTGAATTATGTTCTTTGTTTTTGGCTTCTAAAGGAAGAAATTCAAATAAACCGCCCCAATGTTTGGATTTTTCTCTTTGATTAATAAGAATTTTATTATCAGATGTGCAAATGATAAGCTGTAGCCAATCTTCATAAATTTTCTTCTGTTTTTGAATTGGACTTGGATAATTTTCTTGTGTAGCGCTGCTTTTTGCTTTGCAAATTTCGCTTAAAGGGCAGAGCGAACAAAGAGGTTTTTTCTTACAAATCAATGCGCCAAGCTCCATAAGTGCTTGATTATATTGCCTTGCATTATTGCTTGGTAAATGCGCATAAGCATAATGTTGAATTTGCTCTTTGGCTGGTTTTTTCTTAACTTCGCCCTCAATGCAGAATAGACGTGAATAAACACGCTCAACGTTTGCGTCTATTGTAACAATGTCTTGATTATAGGCAATTCCGCAAAGTGCAGCAAGTGTATAGTCGCCAAGGCCTTTGAATGTTTTGAGAATTTCCTTGTCTTTTGGTATAATACCTTTGTGCTCATCACAAACTTTCTTAGCAATGTCATGCAGATAATGGGCTCTTCGGTAGTATCCGAGCCCCTCCCAAGAACGTAAAACTTCTTCAGTGCTCGCTTGGGCTAAATCTTGAATAGTAGGGAATTTTTGCATCCACGCATTAAAATAGGCAACTCCACGCTCCATTTGCGTTTGCTGTAGCATAAATTCAGACACAAGTACATGATATGGTTCATAATTTGTACGCCAAGGCAAAGCTCTTGCATTTTTTATATACCATGCAAGTAAAAGTTCAGTAAGAGAATTTGAAGTCTTACTCATCAATTAATTTTGCGAGCCCAAAGCAAAGATTGCGCCATTTGGTATGTGTGGGATAATGCGTGAACCATAAATTATATAATGATCTTCAAGAGTCATTTCAGCCCAATCTCCAAAACGTGCATCAAAGGCTTTAAGTAAGGAAATGGCAGTTGGAGTGAGCATTTCTCCCTCACCTTTGCTTGACGTGATTTTCATGCCATGCAAAAGATGTAAAACAGCTGGTGCAGGCGTTGACAGAACACCATGAGCGCATTTTACTGCACCATCAGCCACAGGAAGAGGGCCACAAATGAAATGATCAGGCGATAATTTGTCAAAAAGCATGGCACAAAGACAAGTGTCAATAATACTATCTAAAGCGCCGACCTCATGGAAATGTATTTTATCTTTAGTCGTATCATGCACCTTTGCCTCTGCTTCAGCTAAATAATTGAATGCGTCTAAAGCGTATTTCTTCGCTCTATCAGTCATATCAGAATGAGAAATAATAGTGCTAATATCGCTCAAAGTTCTGTGCGCATGTTCGTGCGGTAGCTCAATTTTCGCTTTATAACCAGTTATGCCGTTCAAAACTTCTTGATTCACTTCTACAATAAGATCAGAAACATCAAGTTTTAATAAATCAACATACTGTTTTAATTCGTCATTATTTGTATGTGTGAGCTTGGATAATCCAGATAAAAGCATATCACCAGAAATGCCAGATTGAGGACGCAAAACAAAGGTTTTACATTTCGCATGTTTACTTCTGCAATGTGGATTTCCATGGCCATTGCATTTTCCGTGCCCGTGCCCGTGTGCATGCCCATTCGCATGTTCATGTCCGTG
>CAYJDN010000040.1:6441-11281 GCA_964368925.1 uncultured Desulfovibrionaceae bacterium
GATGTTCGCAATGGTGACTATCTTTGTTAGCACAGTGGCTATGATTATGTTCTAAAGTAATTTCTTTCATATATATCCCTTAGCGGTAAATTGCATTTAAAATACGCACAGCAGCACATGCAGCGCCGTAGCCATTGTCTATATTAAAGACCCCAACTCCAGGAGCGCAAGAGCATAACATAGAAGAAAGAGCCGAATCTCCGCCAGTAGCAACGCCATAACCAATAGAAGTTGGTACGGCAAGCAGTGGGCGCATAGTAAGTCCGCCCAAAACCGAGGCTAAAGCAGCATCTAAACCAGCGACTACCACAACAACATCATGTGCATTGATTTTATCTAAATTTGATGTCAAGCGCCAAAGTCCTGCAACTCCATTATCTTCAAAAAGTGTGTATGAAATGCCAAGATAATGTAAGGTGCGTGATACTTCGTGTGACACATAGGCGTCGGCTGTACCAGCAGAAACAATAGCAACTGAACCTTTTTCTTTTTTAGGCAAACAAGCTGTAAAAGCTGTGCGTGAAAGCTCGTCATAGTCTAGAGCATTTTTTTCTTCATCTGAAAAAGTAGCATAAACTTCTTTTGCAAGTCGTGTAAATAATATAGGATTTTTATTCAAATCAAATTCACGCACTAGACTACGTACAGCTTCAATAGTTTTACCCTGACAAAAAACTGCCTCAGGTAAACCAATACGGCTATTTCTACCATGATCAAAAAGGATATTATCCATGAGAACTCCTGAAAATAATCAGTAATTTTTTAGAAAGACAGTACAAAGAAAGCACCAAAAAAGCATAATTTTATACTTTGAAAAATAAAAAAAATGAGATATACTAATTTTATGAATGAAAGTACTTCAATAAATAAACCATTTATGAATAAATGGCAAGCTTTGCTTGATTTGCTAAAATCGACAGAAGCGATTGCTGTTGCCTGTTCGGGCGGCTTAGATAGCAGACTTCTATCCTATGCGGCTCATCTATCCTGTGAAAAGTATAAAATTTTACATATCAGCGGTGTGCACATTCCAAAAGAAGAAGAAGAAATTTTATCACTATTTTCGCAAACATTAGGCATAGCTATAGATGATGTTGCTTTCAATCCACTTGAACTCAAAGATGTAAAGAACAATTCACTAAGGCGTTGTTATTATTGCAAAAAAGCATTATTTTCAACCATGATAGAGCATTCGGCAGGCTATAGGCTCTGTGATGGTAGTAATTTAGATGATCTGACTGTTTATCGTCCTGGCATGCAAGCCCTCAAAGAATTAGAAGTATTTTCTCCCTATATTGAAATTGGTATAACAAAAGCAGAAATATATGAAATTGCAAAAGAAGTTCATTTGCCTCAATTTAGTCAGCCATCGCAAGCATGTCTATTAACACGCTTTAATTATAATATTATTATTGATGAAGAAGATCTTATTTTTATTGATAAAGCTGAAAGCATATTAAAAGCTATTATTCCTTATCCATTTCGTTTGCGTGGGGTTAAAAAAGGGCAATATGAACTTCACATTGAAGCAGAAAAGGAAGATATTGATTTAACACAGCAACTTGAAGTAATTTTAACAGAACTGGTTGCTTGTTCGCCCGCAATTCCAATAATTTACATGCCTTCCTTGCGTTCGTATTTTGATAATCAAATGGGAATGTGATTTTCCATTCTAGTTAAAAGTGAATTGGCACAAAATTTGCTATATCTACTTGAGATAAATAAAACGTCGGTAAAATGACAGGAAGACTTATGGCATTCAAATTTTCTTTACAGCAAATCCTCAACTACAGAGAGCAATTAGAGCAAGAAGCAAAAAGCAATTTTGCTCGTGTAGAGAACGAACGTCAGCGTGAAGAAGCAAACTTCAAAGCCCTCCAGTTAGCCTTACTCGAACAGCAAGCCAACCTTGCAGCCCTCAACGGCATTGATTTTGATAAAAGAGAAATGATTCAAAATTATATCCGTGGACTAAGAGAAGATCTTGTCAAATCTCAGAAGTATTTACAAATTCTTATAACTAAAGTTGAAGAAGCAAGACAAATACTAACTGAAAAAGCAAAAGATAAGAAAATCTTAGAAAAGCTCAAGGAAAAAGAGGAAAAAGACTATGTTTACCAAGAAAAGCAAAACGAACAAAAATTCTTTGATGAAATTACAACAGGGCGAGCATCACGACATTCCGAAAGTAGCCCGTTTGAATAAAATTCTCTTCTTTGTTTTTCTAGTAGGAAGCGTCAAGGTTTCTCTACTCGTAGGATTACTCTTGTTTCCTGCATCTTTACCCGACTTCAAAGCGCTCAACCTCGAAGGATTTATCCTAGATAATGTAGCAAATAAAGAAATCAAACTCACCGAACAAGAACAAAAAGCGCTAGCTCGTATCAATGCTCTTAACAATACAAGCAATGAAAATAATACAAAAAATGCAAATAATAGTCAAAAAATTGAAGAAGAACTAAACAATAATACCGTTGCAAAAAATACAAATACTATAAATAGTAATACGCAAGCAGAAAAAACAAATAAAATAACTGAAAGACCAACAACTATCACTGGTTCAAAATCAATATTTGCACCAAAACAAGCCTATGCTGCCGAAAATATACCTCCATCACCAGATCCAGCTGTAGCAAAACCAAACGCATCACCACTCGTTCCTCAAGTAGCGCCAAGGCAATCACCAATCGCTGCAGAACAATTTCAGCGCCCTGACACAAACTCACCAACACATTTTCCATCACCAAACGTGAATAATCCATATTTGCCTACCGATACAGCAAGTATCAAAGCAGAAGAATATAACCGCAGAGAACAAGAATTACGTGCTCTAGAACAACAAACTCAAGCAAGAATCAAAGAAATGCGTGCCATCGAAGGGCAATTGCAATCCACCGTCGGTAATGCCCAAGCCCAAGAAGATGAAAAAATCAATCACCTCATAGAAGTATATTCAAACATGAAACCACGTCAAGCCGCTCAAGTTTTAGCAGGCTTAGACGAAAAAGTAGCCGTCAAAGTACTCTCAAAAATGGACGGGAAAAAAGCAGGATCAATACTCTCCTATATGGAAGCAGGTAGGGCAGTAGTGTTATCCGAACTCCTTGCCAAAGTTGCTTATTGATTGGTTTTGGTTCTAACTGCGTCAAATCAAAATAAATAACTCCAGTCATTTAGTGCGTATTAGACAGTCCTAAATGCTTGGAGTGATTTTTTATTGCTAGTTTATCTTGTTGCAAGGATATGAAATTTTCTTTTTTGTCTCCGACGGCCAAAGGAGCGGTGGCCCCTTTGGAAACCCATATGAAAAATTTGCGCTTTAGAAAATCTACGTGCAAGCACTAGATTTTCTAAAGCGCAAATTTTTGTTATGAGTATATAATTCCACTATTTGCTCGCTGTTCACGCTTTAAGGCTATCAAAGGAAGTTTGACTGTTTAGGTTATACCTATAATCTGTCTAATTAAAATATTGTGGGAGTGTGGACTTTGTAAATGTTTACTTTACCACGAAGCCTTATAACTGTATGAGATTTTTTGTTTTTCCCTTGCCTGTTACGGAGTGAAAGCATTTCATCAGATTTGTACGCTTGTTGGCTATTGAAGATAGAAAAAAAGGCTGTGATATTTTACCACAGCCTTTTTATTAATATTTTCTAGTCTTTATGATTATTCGTCGCCGAATTTGATAAAGCCAGGGTTAGTATCTACCATTGCGTTTACGATAAGTTCAACGATACCGCCGTAGTAGATTGAGTTGTTTTCTGAAAGCTTGTTGATTTCAAGAAGTTCACGGATTTGACCCTTACAGTTAGAGCAAGGAGCACAGATGTACTTATTGATTGATGGATCTAAGCAATCTTCAAAAGCTTTAGTGAATTGGTCAACTTTTTTACGGCCAGCAACCATCATTCTCCAAGGTTCGATATCGTTACGAGTCATGATAGCGAAACCAGAACCACCACCACAGCAGTAGTTTTCTGCACCATGTGGGTGCATTTCACGGAATTGTGGAGCAATAGCGTGTAGGATTTCACGTTGTGGTTTGCTGATACCCATAAGACGAGCTACGTTACATGGATCGTGTAGAGTTACAGGGAAGTTGTTACGTGATGGATCTAATTTTAGTTTGCCACCAAGAACGAGATCTCTGAGGAGTGGGAAGCAAGATTCACGTGGAACGTTAAGAGCTTGTGGAAGAACACGGTCAGCAATAACAGTAAGAGCCTTGTGAGCGTGGCCACATTCACCGATAACGATTTTCTTTACGCCTAATTTTTTCGCTGCTTGAGCGTGTAAAAGGGCAGTACGAGCGAATTGTACGTCATCGTAGAATACGCCATAGTTGATTGAATCGTAAGCGGCTAAGTCGCTTGAGAGTGTCCATGAAAGGCCAGCAGCTTCAAAAATGATTGAGAAAGCTGCGATATTGTCAGGCCATGCGATAACTTCACCAGCGTTGTGGATAAGAAGAATATCTGCGCCTTCAACATCCCAAGGAGTTTGGAATTCGTAGCCTGTTTCTTCTGAGAAGTCTTCATCGATAAATTCAATGCTTTCTTTACAAACGTCACCGTTCATACCAGTAGAAGAACCTACTGCTAATTGATACATTGAACCTTTTTCGTGTAATTCTTTTGGATACCAGCCAAATTCTTGACTGAATAATTTACGGATTTCACGAGCAAGAAGACCATTATCAACTGCGATTGGACAAACTTGTGCACAACGACGGCAGAGGTTACAACGGTATGCAAGTTCTGCTAAACGTACAACTGTTTTCCAGTTGAGTTCAAAATCGCCATAGCGAAGTTTCGCAAATGGTTCTTTTTTGATGTATA
>CAYJDN010000041.1:0-10964 GCA_964368925.1 uncultured Desulfovibrionaceae bacterium
TTGTGAGTGGAACTTCTGCTGTTGGAATAAGGAAATATTCCCAATCTTGAATTTTGAAGAGATCTTCTTCAAATTTTGGTAATTGTCCTGTACCTTGCATAGTCGCACGATTTACCATGAGTGGTGGCAAAAATTCTTCATGTCCAAACTCTTCTGTTTGAACATCAAGGAAGAAGTTTGCTAAAGCTCTTTCCAATTTTGCCGCCCATGAGCGTGACAAACAAAAGCGTGAGCCTGCAAGCTTTGCCCCTGTTTCAAAATCAAGGCCATTGAATTTTGCGCCTAAGTCCCAATGTTCTTTAATTGGGAATGAAAAAGTTGGAATTGTGCCCCATCTTACTTCTTCTTTATTGTCTTCTTCGCTTGTACCATAGGGTACAGAAGCATCTGGAATATTTGGTACTGTTAAAAGCCAAGCTTCAACTTGCGCCTTAACTTCTTCTGTTTGCACATCAAGTTCTTTAATTCTATCTGAAAGAGCTGAAAGTTCTTCAAATAAATTTGAAGCATCTTTGCCCTCTCTCTTCATTTGCGCCACATGAGCTGATGCCGCATTGCGCTTTGCTTTTAGGGTTTCTACTTCTACTAAAAAATTACGGCGTTTTGCATCTAGGGCTAAAAATTCATCAATCGAAATTGAAGAATTTCTTCTTTTTAAAGCTTCTACTACTATTTCTGGTTGTTTTTGTAATAATTTTAAATCAAGCATGTTTGTCTACCTATCTATTTTCAATTTATTTCAATATATTATCTATTTCAAAAATTTTATGCTTTATAGAATTTATCTACTTTATATAGCGAATAAAATTTTAGTTTTTCAAATTTTCAAATTATTTCTTTAAAGATTCTTCATATTTTGCTAAAAGTTCAGGATTTGTTGAAAAACGCATAAATTTATCATACACGTCCCATTGGCGGAAGCCTACTGTGACTTTTTCATCTTGTGAAACTAAGGTTGGAAATGAACCACGCTCATTATAGGAACGTAATTTTTTTAATATATTTTGCCTTAAACTCCCCTGAAAATCGTCTAATAAAACCTTGGTAAATGGAATTGAATTTGCTTCTAAATATTTTTCTAATTTTCCACAATGCACACAGCGAGTGAGCGTGTAAAAAGTTGCTTCTGAATATTTAGTCGGATCTAGAGCTCTTTCGTATATCTCACGCAAATGAGGTTCTAAATTGTCAAGAGCAGCATTGTTTGCTTCCTCAACATTTTCTTCTTGAGCGACAATTTCTTCCCCATCAGGATTTTTGCTAAAAAACCTAAATAGACCATAAATAATGACAAAAGCAATAAGAACAAGCAGAGCTAGCATAGATGAAGTCATATCAAATCCTTTATTTAAACGAAAATTTATATAAATTAACGAGTTTTCAGTTTTTGTACTAATTCAAAGGTATCTTGATTTAGTTTTTTAATCAAGTCATGTTCTGCTTCATTCACAAATAAATCGCAATATTGGTTTTTTGTTAAACTATAGAGTATGTCTTTTTCTTCTTTTATGGTGTTTCCCCACACAAGATTTATGTCAAATTCTTTTGCATAATACGCTAATTTTGTGTTTGCTGACGAATAATTTGGGTGCACATTAAATTCAAAAGCAGTATTACTTCCCTCTTTTGAAAGCTCTTGAGCGTATTCAAGCAATTTTCTATCTATCTTTCCAGGGTTCAACAAAATATCTACTTTTGCAGAAAGGGCCGCTAAATTCGTACCTTGAGCAATATCTTCATGGAAGTTTTCGCCATGCACGCAAATATAATCAAAGCCTTTTTCACGTAAGTCGTCAGCATATTGAGCGATTAAAGCAGGAGGAACATAGGCTATTTTCGCCCCCAAGAAGGCTTCAAAGTCATGCAAAAGAGCAAGAGTAGAAAGCGTATTCTTTATTGCACTCACTTCTTCCTTACTCATAGATAAAGAAGAAAATAAAAAGCCAGCGCCTTTAATTTTTGCTCTTTGTGCAAAATGACAAGCTTTTTCTAAGCTGAAATTTTGGTTTATTTCTATATGTAATTCTAACATATTATCTTAATGTGATTAGAGTGATTTCTGCTGGAACAAACAGTCTTATGCTCGCATAGCCCCATAAACCTGTTCCACGTGACACATAAAGTTTCATGCCGTCAACATCATATAAACCAGACACATAGCCACCATTTGCCGCCGCCACAATTGGCTCAAGCAAAGTGACTTGTCCGCCATGTGTATGCCCTGACAATTGCACATCAAAGCCGTATTGCGCATTTTCTTCTGCTGCTACGGGTTGGTGATCAAGAAGAATTGTCACAGCATCTTCTGGCAGGTTTTTCATAAGCTTTTCATAATCACGCTCTTCACTGCCGCCAGCTCTATAATAACGCAAATCTGGTAAGCCAAGAATGGCCAATTTCGCTGAATCTACGTCTAAAACAACACTTTCATTTATTAAGAAATTCAAACCTAATTCATTTTCAAAATAAGGAAGCCAATCATGCACACCTGCATAATATTCGTGATTTCCAGTAATAAAATACACGCCATAAGGTGCAGAAAGTTCTGTAAGAACATCAGCTTGATTACCAACTAGGCCTATAGACGCATCAACAATATCACCAGTGCCTACAATTAGGTCAGCATTAAGCGCATTTACTTTATCGACGATTTCTTTAAGCCAAGGCCCATCAAAGCCAGCGCCTATATGGGTATCTGAAATTTGCACAATAGTAAAGCCCTCTAGCTCTTCTGGGAGGTCTTCAATATTTATTGTCACTCTATTTACATCAGGCACTTGAATAGCTGTGTAAACGCCAACGGAAGTCACACACATAGCAAGAAGAAATGCAAGATACACACTACTTGCCGACTTCACAAAAGCATAAGTTTTTCTTGCCTTACCTGTAGTTACTGAAAGAATAAAGCTTACTATCGTAATTATATCACGAACTAATAAAAATAGTAGACTAAAGGCAAAAGTACCAAATACAAAGGAAGTTAGGCGTATTGGAAAGAGGTCTTTTATTTCAAAAAGTCGCACCAAGCTCATACCAATAGGAAAGCTAAATGCAAGTGCAGCTACGCAAAAAAAAGCCAGTATTTTTAAGCCTTTTGTTTTTAGAAAAGGAGAACAAGCCCTCATGTAGACATAAAGAATGCTAAGAGGGAGTATAATTAAAGCAGTCATAAACACCTTTAGAATGAGATATAGCGAAGAATAGTCTTAATTTTTGATTAAAGCAATTGGAATTTAGAGTAGTTTTAAAAAAAAGATGATTTTTGGCAAAATAATAGAATTTAATACTTATAAAAAAAGCCCTCTACACTATTCATAATGCAAAGGGTTCTCATTTTTATGCTATAAAATTAGCTTTATAATGGGCTACGATGCCTTTTCTTGTTCATGGTAACATAGCCGCTAGTGTCTGATTCTTTATATGTGTTATGGAAAGCTTTCAAACGTCTTTGCACTCTAAGTAATCGCAAGATAATTTCACTAAGCGCAAAATAGCCTGCGGAAACTAATAATCCAGCAGCTATTGAAATAATACCTAACACTATATATAAAGTATTTATTTCGGCATCTTCTGTATTTGTTTGCCACATGAAAAAGAGGAAAAGCGCAGTTCCGCCGAGCCAAAAGAGGTGTCCGCATAATTGGAGGAATACTTCTAATGGCATACGTGTATAAGGATTGATTTCTTCATAGCCTGTCCACTCTTCACTGCCACATTGTGGACATTGAGCATAGACATTAGAAAAAATATTACTACACTTCGCACACTTGAGCTGATCGCTTGTTTTTGTAGCGTTTTTATGCTTTTTTCTACGAAAGGTTATTGGCTTCTTAGATTTTTTTCTAATAATTTTGCTCATTACACACCTCCCATAGACACATTACTTCTTCCAAAAGCAAGATGGGCATGTGTTGCTATTTCTGGTCTACGTCTTTGAATAAGGTATACGACAGCCATTAATGCTAAGCCTATAATATAGCCCACATAACGCATTTCAAATGGCAATACAAAACCAGTTAAGACGGCTGGATACAAGCAGAAGACAGAAGCAAAAGCAAGTATTATCATTTCAAACCAAGTATTTGAACGTATAAACCAGCCCTGAACAACAGAAGCAAAGGTCATACAGCCAAAACAAGTCATCACAAAGATAAATAATGCTTCTGGCACAGATGTGATACCCCATAATAATATGTCATGGTTGAAAATGAACATAAGCGGTAATATTGCAGTACGTATGTCGTACATAAAGCCTTGTATACCTGTAGAAATAGGGTTCGATTCTGCAATGGCCGCCGCCGCATAAGCCGCAAGTCCAACAGGAGGAGTATCGTCAGCTAATATACCAAAATAGAAACAATAAAGATGCGCTGCAATAAGTGGAACTTGAAGCATCACACCATGTATTTCAATACTAGAAGCAAATTGCACTAAGATAGGCGCAGTAAGCGAAGCCATAATAATATAGTTAGCTGTTGTCGGTAAGCCCATACCTAAAAGTAAACTTGCTATAGCTGTAATGATGAGTAATAAGAATATATTACCACCAGAAAGTATTTCAACAAATGAAGTAATTTGCTGGCCTAGACCAAGAGAAACACAGCCAACAATTATACCAGCCGATGCTGTAGCCATTGCTACACCAGCCATATTTGTTGCACCACCCGCTAATGAATTTATAAGTAATGCTATTCCTTCTTTCAAACCAGCAAACAAAGAAGCTCCACGCAACTTCGCTTTTACAACTGGTTGAAATACCATAATAATAGCAAGCACAACAATAGCACGAAACACTGAAAGTTCAGCGGAGTGCTGTAAAATTACCAATTCATATAATAACATCAAGATAGGAATTAAGAAATGGAAACCATTTATAAGCACTTTTAAAGTTTCAGGTAAATCTCTCTTAGAAAGTCCTTTTAACCCAAGTTTACACGCTTCTAAATGCGTAATCCATAATAAAGCAATATAGGAAGCAAAGGCAGGAACAGCCGCCGCTTTTGCTACTTCAATATAAGGAACATTCACATATTCAGCAATAATAAAAGCCGCCGCTCCCATAACTGGAGGCGCTAATTGACCATTAGTAGAAGCCGCAACTTCAACAGCCGCCGCTTTTTCCGCTGGATAACCAACTTTTTTCATCAATGGAATTGTGAAAGTACCCGTAGTAACAACGTTTGCAATACTTGAACCAGACACAACACCTGTTAAAGCAGAACCAAGTACAGCCGCTTTCGCCGCTCCACCTCTATATTTACCTAGTGCACCAAGCGCAAGCTGAATAAAGAAAGTTCCACCGCCAGCTCTTTCAAGCATAGTACCAAAGAGCACAAAAAGGAAAACAACAGTTGCTGAAACGTTCAGCGGAATACCATAAACACCCTCTGTGTCCATAGTCATTTGTGAAATAAAACGAGTGAGCGAAGCACCCTTAAATGCAAGAAAATCAGGTAAATATGGGCCAGTAAATACATAAACGATAAAGCAAGTTGCAATAATAGGTAATGCAGGCCCAATAACACGCCTTGTCGCTTCTAAAAGTAAAACAATAAGGATTAAACCAAATACGATATCACGAGTAATAGGCATACCCGCACGCCCCGCCAAGCCCATATAATCAAAGAAAATATATAAAGCCGCAAATGAGGCTACTATTCCCAAAATATAATCTAAAATTGTCACTCTGCTCATCGCAAGCAAAATACGCTTATCCCAAGATGAGGAAGCACTTGATTTTAGCATAGGAATATTGAAATAAACAAGGATAATAGCAAAAGCTAAATGTATAGCTCTAATATAAACGCTATCTACTAATATAAAACTTGCTGAGGCAAGCTGAAATAATGACCAGCACAAAGCAACAATCGTTGTAATTTGCTTAGTAAAACCGAAAGTATCGCCTCTAAGGCCGTGTTCTGCTGCAATAAGTTCTTCTTTATAATCTTTCATTAACACTCTCTCTTTGTCTTCAACTTATACATGCACAAATAAAAAAAGAAGAAGATATCTCCCTGATTCCATTTCAAAAAAACAAAACTTCAAGAGATATCTTCTTATTATTTGAATGACTACTTCATTAAACCAACTTCTTTATAGTATTTCATAGCGCCTGGGTGAATAGGAGCTGTTAAACCTTCAAGCATGCTTTCACGTGTAAGGCTTGCTAAAGCTGGGTGAAGAGTTTTAAACTCATCTAAATTTTCAAATAATTCTTTAGTTACTGCATAAACAACATCATCAGAAACATCAGCACTTGTAATAAGTGTTGCTAACATACTTACAGTTGTTACTTTACCAGCAGATGCGTTGGTCGCATCAGAATATTGACTCATGTCAATATCAGCTAAAGAATAGTATGGGAATTGCTCTGTTAAAGCAGAAATATCGGTAATAGGAACAATACGAACCTTACGTTTGCCCGCTGTCGCTTCCTTAATATTACCATTTGGGTGACCAACAGTATAGAAGAAACCATCAATACGGCCATCTTGTAACATTCTTGGAGCATCAGCTGCTTTAATACCTTCAGCTTTAAAATCTTTTTTATAATCAATGTTTACAGCTTCAAAAACGTCAATAGCATTTTGACGGTTACCTGAACCAGGGTTACCAATGTTTACAACTTTACCCTTAACATCTTTCAAAGATTTAATACCTGAATCTTCAGCAGCAATAAAAGTTACCATTTCAGGAGCAAGAGCAAAAACAGCACGTAAGTCTTTTTGTGGCTTGCCTTCCCATTCAGAAATACCATTATACGCTTGATACTGTCTATCAGCTTGAGCGATACCAAAATCTAAATCGCCAGACATAACCGCATTAATGTTAAATACAGATGCACCTGTAGATTCTACAGTTGCACGAATGTTATGTTCATCTCTAGCGGCGTTAACGATTTTAGCAATCGCACCACCAGTAGGATAATATACACCTGTAATACCACCAGTACCAATAGTTACAAAGGTTGGAGCGGCTTGTGCCAAACTTGCAGTAAACATAATGCAAGAAGCAAGAAGCATCGCAAAAAACTTTTTAGACATAATTTTCTCCTTAAAATAATTGTTCAGATTACACTATATAACATTTTTTTACAAAATGCAAGTTTATGAAAAATTGAGATATTTATAAAAATAGTGGAATATCAATATTTTTTACAGGCTTAAATAGTAAAAGTTTATGAGAAGAACACTTCTTCCATTTTAGAAACGAGAGATAATACTATCTTAGGACATTTTTTATGATTTTTTGTGTATTTTAAAAAAAAGAAAATGGAATAAAAAAAATCTCCTCTTTATGCTTTTAGGGCTTGAAGAGAAGATTTTTTAATTTATTTGTTTATTGTATATTTTAATTGTATATTTTTTATCTGTTTTTCTATTTTCCAAGTTTAGAAAGCAAGGGATTTTTTAATACAGTTTTTTCTTTTGTTTCTGCTGTGCTTGGATTAGGCACATTTTGAACTGTTTCTTCTTTTGCCTTTGGTGTGCTCGCATTAATAGAAGAATTTAGCGTGAATGGATTTGCTCTTTGTGTTACTGTTTGTGTTACTGTTTGATTGATTGGAGCTTGGGCATGCGCTGTGCTTGCTGTATTTGCCGTACTTGCCGTATTCATTGGATTAGTCGGGGTAGTAGTAGCACTTTTTGCTTGCATAGCATTTGCATTTCCTACACTGCTTGCCTGTTTTGACAAGAAAGAACCAATCATTTCAGCGCTTATCTCTTTTTTAGGAGGAGTGCTTACTGGCTGTGCTTCATTATCAGCAGGAGTTGCACTTTCTTCTACAGAATTAGTATTAGACGGAGTGAGCGAATAGGCTGCACCTAAATCTACACCAGCATTTTTAGCAACGTTTGCGTATGCTGAATTTGCCGCACTTTTCCCTACCCCTTGCGAGGGCGCTGTTGTTACTGCTCTTGCAACATAGGTAGAAGTTTTTGTTTGTCTAATTTCTTCTTCTGCGGCCTTTGCTTCTGGAGTATTGACAATATGCTCAAAGCTCCACTTTAATTCACCTAAGATATGAATAACGCTATCAATCATCTCGCAATCGAGTTTGATATTCGCTCTTAGTAAGGTTGTTGAAGCGAACAAATAAAGACTATGAAGATTTTGCGCTATTTCGCCGCCCTTTTCCATATTTAGCGATTTGTCCAATTCGTGAACAATATCCATAGCTCTAGAAATAAGCATACCTTTAGTGGCATAGTCTTTTTCAGCAATTTTTTCTTTAGCTTGTGTTAAAAAACGTATAGCACCTTCATAGAGGAGTATGATTACCTCTCCATTGCCTACAGTGTTAACCTGTGCGTGTTGATAGTTTTTTACCGCATTATTCATTCATTACTTTCCTGTAATATTTGCTGCTGCTAAAGCTTCTGCATTAGAAGTCAATAGAGCGTTTTGCACACCCAAATAAGCATCTAATCTTGCATAACGGGCTTTTTGGCGACTTTCCCAAAGATCTAAACGAGCTATCTCGTCTTCAATCTTCTTTTCCATGTCTTCAATAGTAGTTTCTATGCTCTTTCTTGCGCTTACTAAACCACCCATTGGATCAGTATCTGAGTCGAGTTCACGAGTTTCAGCTTGGAAGAATTCATAAAGCGCATGCGCCTTACCTTGCATAATGTTTACAGTTTCTGTTTCATAAATTCCCTCTTCGCTCTTTGGCTTTGTAAGCACACCGCCAGAAAAAGCGATAGAAAGACCATAAGCATCAGAAGAAGAATCTGTAACCGTATATTTACCATCTACTAATGTCGCTTTAGCACCATTAATATAGACAGAATCAGGATCTAAAGTACCAGTATCGCCTTCAGAAAGAGTGTAATCTACTATATAATTACCAGGCCCAGCGCTATCTGCTACGTTATCAACAAATCTAAAGTTTTGCGAATTAGTTGTTCCACCCTCGCCTGCAAAAAGATTTGCTACACTATTAGGATTGTCCTTAATAGCCGCATCTAATTTCTCTTCATCAATGATAAGAAGCCCTTGTGTTGCACCATCTAAAGGATCGGTAGTAATACCAATTTCAGAAAGCATAGAATAAGTGTCTTCGTTTAAACCATTGTTTCTTGTTGATGAAAAACCACTAGCAACAGAACTTACAAGGTCGTTTAAGCGACTCTTAAACATACGTAATGAACTATTACCAGAAAGAACAGAACCAATGTCTACCATTTGGCTTTCATCTGTTTCGTTGCCATTATCATCAAGATAATCGGAAGCGGTGTTCATGTCAACCTGATAAGCTGCATCATCAACACTTTGTAAAGCCTGCACCATAGCAAGAACATCATTTACATTATCAACCCATTCTGTAATAGATTCTTTCATGTCTTCAGTATCTTGAGCAACAGTAATAGTGATAGGTTCATCAGTGACTTTTTTCAAGTCAAATTCAACACCTTCAATAACACCCTCAACGCTATTATCAGAAGATTCAATAACTTGCGCTTCAAATCCGTTTACAACAAATTGTGCGTTTTGCGCTTCAAGGGTATGCCAATCAGCAGCAGGGTCAACATCAGAAATCAAAGATTTATGTGTTGCACCAGTAGGATCAGCAGGATCAACATAGGTAATATTTGATTCTTTTAGCTCAACAGCATGCTCTTCGCCTGTTTCTAAGCTTTGAATCTGGAAGATATATTCACCAGCACTAGGAATAAGAGAAGCTTTTACACCTGGGTTAGCGCTATCATCATTAATAGCATTCACTAAATCTTCAATAGTGCTTCCCTCTGAAAGAGTAATAGTATGGTCTTCGCCTTGATAAGAATAAGTAAAACTTGGCTCTTCCCCTGGAACAACCGTCGTCAAATCGGCAAAATTGCCGTCCTCATCTTTTGTAAAGCCATCCTTAAAAGAATGGATAGAAGCAGTAGCAAGCTGCTTCACATCAACAGTATATGTGCCCTCAGGGGCATCTTTATCCGCAGTCACGCTTACAGCTTTTTCATCAGTAGATTCAGCTGTAGACTTGATATAACTTGTTGTATTACCAAGATTTTTCGTGCTTTCTTCCAATTTATTCATAAGCCCAAGTAATTGATTAAAAGCATTTACTTCAAGCTCGTAGTCTTGCTTATTATATTCAAGACGGTTCGCATAGTACATTTCAACTTCTTTAAGTTGCTCTACCATTGCAGCATAGTCAGTTCCTGAACCTAAACCGCCGATTGTAACTTGTCCAGCTATTGACATAATAACACCTCATAGGAAATTTTTGCAGTTCCGTTAAGAAATTTTATTCCCTAGAAAAAATATGCAATATACATTCCATTTTTTCAAGAAATATTTTTCAAAAAACAAAACCAGTATAAAGAATAAAAATTAAATCTTTCCTTCTACGTGCCTTAACGGCAAACAAATTAAAAACTTAAGGGCAAAATCAAAAAAAATTAAATTATTTTAAACAATTAAATTCAAAAAAAAATATTCAATATAAGCATATGGTATTCCATGTTTTTTATATAAGATTTTAAATTATTTCTTGACACATAAGCCCTAAACGTTTAATTATAACACGAATTTATTCCAAAAAAATCAGTGTCAAATATCTTAGAAAGCAATTGGTCATATAAAAAATCAAACATCTTGATGAAGCCTAAGGATAACATTTATGCAAAATAAATATCATGTTTTTTTCGCTGGTGATGATAACTATATCAAATATATAGCAGTTACAATCACTAGCATTATAATGAACATCAAGAAAAACGATAAAAAAGCAAATGACGAAGAATTTGTTTTTCATATCCTTACAGATGGAGTAAGTGAGCAAAATCAAATCAAAATCAATCAATTAAATGATGAATTAGATAAAGTTTTTCCTACAAAAATTGAAGTACATACTTTTTCAGGCAAAGATTTTACTGCCTTTCCTAAATGGCGAAACAATTATCTTACCTACTATAGATTTTATTTCTTAGAAACGATAACAGAAAGTGTAG
>CAYJDN010000042.1:0-10851 GCA_964368925.1 uncultured Desulfovibrionaceae bacterium
AAGTGCAACTTGATCAATTAGCAGAAAATCTTAAATGGACTGAAAAAGCAAAAGCCGAATATTTAAAGCGAGTTAAAGAAAAGGCGACTATAGGTGTAAAAAATTTACTTTTGAATGCGCAAAAAAAAGCTGATGAAATTATTTCTCATGCTCATCAAGAAGTTGAAAATATTCAAGTAGATGCAAAGAAATTACACAAAGAAGCAGAAGAAAATGCTTTGCAAACACAAAAAGCGCATGATGATGCTAAAAACACATTGGTAGAAGCTGAAAATATAAAAGAGCAGGCCTATGAAGAGGGCTATAATGCTGGCTTGAATCAAGCTCAAATTCATTTAGAAGAAGCAAAAAAAGAAATTGCAAATTCTATGAGTTCAATTTTACTATCTATCCATGAGCAATGTATTACTATTTTCAATTCATGGCGTGAAGATTTAGTATCTTTATTGCACGAAGCTGTGGAAACGTCCACTGGCTATATTATGGATACAGAAAAGAAAGCATTATTGCAAAATGTTTTAGAATCTAGTGTGAATGCGCTATTGAATAAGCGTGAATATCAAGTGAGGGCTAATCCTAATGATGCCATCTTACTCACTGAAATATTAGAACAAATGCAAAATAATCTTAGACAAAATTCAAATTGGAGCCTAGTGACTGATGAGCATGTTGAAGAAGGAAGTGTTGTTGTTGAAAGCCCATCTGGTGTAATACAAAACACGACTAAAACACGTGAAAATTTAGTACGTCAAATTTTAGACCAACTCACGCTTCCACTCTCTGATGGCGACCAAATTGCTTATGATAATATTTCGCAAACTCTTGTAGAAGAGGCTCAAAAGGCTAATATTCCTCTACATGGGGAAGAATATCAAGCAGAAAGCGCACCTGTGCCAGATATGCCAGATATGTCAGAAAATGCGCCTGTGCCAAATCTTGCAGATGTAGCAGATGTAGCAGATGTTGAACAATCTCAAACAGAAATTGCAGCAACCCCAGCAACAGAAAATACAGCAGAAAATGAAATTGTACCAGAAGAAATGATTGAAAAGATTGAAGAAAATCAGAATATTCATAACAATCAAGATATTCATGCTGTGAACGCTCAAGAAAATCAACAGGCACAAGTAAATCAACAAGAAATACCTTCTGAGCACGAAAATATGGCTCAAGGTTTATCCCATTCAGAAATGGACGATGTTTTTGCTAGTGAAAATAATCTTGATGAAAATATCTTGCAAGCCAAAGAAGATTTAATCCCTAAAGCAAGTGAAGAAATGCAAGAAATGGCATCAACTGATATTTTAACCAACTCCCCTCTTTCTGCCGAAGAAATGGCAAGTGCCTTAGCGGATGAACTGGTAGAAAAAGACTTGAATTTCGAATCTTTAGATGGTTTCATAGCAAGTGATTTACCTAATGCAAATAAAAATGCAAATAATAATGCAAATCAAAAGAAAGAAGCCAAAGCACAAAGTTCAAAACCAGAATACACGCCCGAACTTGCCGACGAATTGCTAAACGAAATGGGCTTTTAGTAGACACATGCACCCGAGGTTTTTATGCCACTAGATCCAAAAGCAAGTATATCAATGTTGAAGCAGGCTAATCCTGTGCAATCTTATGGAAAAATCAATAAAGTTGTAGGACTTATAGCAGAAGGCTCTGGCTTAAATCTCTCGCTTGGTGATGTGTGTCATATCATTCCTGACGATAGAAGCGAAGAAGTAGCCGCCGAAGTTGTAGGATTTAGAGATGGGAATTTACTTTTTATGCCTTATGGCGAAATGCGTGGAGTGCGCCCCGGTTCGCTTGTAAGAAATTCTTCGCTCCCCCCTCTTTTCCCCGTGGGGCAAGCCTTGCTTGGTCGAGTACTTGACGCCTTTGGCAATCCACTTGATGAAAAACCGCCTGTGCATACTGAAAGCATGGTGCCAATCTACGCAAGTCCACCACCACCACTCGCCCGCCCTCGAATTGATGAAGTTTTAGATGTCGGCGTGCGATCAATCAATTCTCTACTAACCCTTGGCAAGGGGCAAAGAGTAGGTATTATGGCTGGTTCTGGTGTAGGTAAGTCTACACTCATGGGCATGATTGCACGATATACCACCGCTCAAATCAATGTTTTTGCCCTTATTGGCGAGCGTGGCCGTGAAGTATTAGAATTTATGGAAAAAGATTTAGGGCCTGAAGGCATGGCGCATTCTATTGTTATTGTTGCCACTTCTGACCAATCTGCTCTTGTGCGTCAACGTGCTGCCTATGCTGCAACGGCAGTTGCTGAATATTTTAGAGATTTAGGCATGGACGTATTATTGATGATGGACTCAGTGACTCGTTTTGCTATGGCAGGGCGTGAAGTTGGTCTTGCTATTGGCGAACCGCCTACGACAAAGGGTTATACCCCTACTGTTTTTGCGCAATTACCTAAACTTCTTGAAAGAGCTGGGCGTTCAACTAAGGGAACGATTACAGGCATTTATACGGTTCTAGTCGACGGCGATGATTTCAATGAACCCATAGCCGATGCTGTGCGTTCTATCTTAGATGGGCACATAGTGCTCACTCGTGATTTAGCTGATAAAGGGCATTTCCCTGCGATTAATGTATTGAAGTCTATTTCACGTTTGCGTAATGACATTATTCAGCAAGATTTAGTTTTGGCAGGGCGAGCAATCACTTCTCTTATGGCTGAATATGCAGAAATGGAAGATATGATTAATATTGGCGCTTATACAGCTGGTTCTAGTCCACGTATTGACTTAGCCATTCGTCTTATGCCTGCCATACGAACTTTTTTACAACAAGCCGTGCATGATGGGCAAAACATAGAAGCTTCATTCACGCAAATGCTTGAACTTGCAACAGAAGCCAACTCTAACCCACAATAAATTATGAAAAATCAAGCCACAAAATGTTTACTTTGTCCAAAAACTTGTCAATTAAATGAATTTGAAATTGGCGATTGTAAAGCAAGGCAAAATATAAATGGGCGCATAATCCTACTCACTGACGACAAGCCCTGCTCTGTTGCACTAGATCCAATGGAGAAAAAGCCGCTCTATCATTTCTATCCAGGCGAAAACATTCTTTCTCTTGGTCTTACTGGCTGTAATTTACATTGCATGAATTGTCAAAATAGTGCTATTTCACAAGACTATCCACAAAATGTGCAGCAAATTGATTTTGGGCCACAAAAACTTATCAATACATTACAGCATTATAAGCTTAGACACGTTGCATATACCTATACTGAACCCCTTGTTCACTATGAATATGTAAAAAAATGTGCGCAAATTGTCCACAAATTCAATGGCACAAATACGCTCATAACCGCTGGATATATAAACACAAAGCCTTTAAAAGAGCTCTTACCTCATATAGATGCCGTAAACCTTGACATCAAGGCTATTGATGATAACTTTTATAGAAAGAATTGTGACATCACTCTTGCTCCTGTGCTTAGAAATGCAAAAATTCTAAGAAAGGCCAATGTGCATTTGGAAATAACAAATTTGCTTATTCCAACATTAAACGATAGTGATAAGCATATCAACGATTTAGTTCGTTTTGTTTGCGAAGAATTAGGCAATGAAACTGTGCTTCATTTTTCTGCTTTTTTCCCTACTTACAAGAGGTCAAATTTATACAATACGCCAATAGAATTATTACAAAAAGCCGCTAATATTGCTAAAATTTACGGCATGAAATATGTTTATATTGGAAATACTGGTATAAACACACAAACACATTGCCCAAATTGTCAACTTTTGCTTATTGAAAGAGCAAGATACCGCATTGAAGTTTACACCATGAAAAACAATACTTGCCCAAATTGTGGTACAAAAATTTACGGAGTGTATAATGACAAAAGATCAGACTGTTTATAAAAGCCACTTAGCCGACGCTTGGTTTCAAAGCCCTGACAATCAAGATTTAGCCGCATATATCACAAGAAAAACTAATGAATTTCAAGCCAATATAATAAAAGCTGATATTCCAAAACACAAAAAACTTTCTGCCCTGCTTGTGCCACATGCTGGCTATGCCTATTCTCTAGACACAGCCATCAAAGCCTATATGCACATAGACAAGAAAAATTATGATCGTGTTCTTATTCTTTCCCCCTCACATAGATTTCCCCTATTTGAAAAATGCGCCCTAGAGCCAGCTTCTTGCATAGAAACATCTTGTGGTAATATCTTTTTTGACAAAGAATTTTCTGATAAATTACAAACTCTTAGCCCTTACATCATCAATGAGCCACAAGCAAGTATGCAAGAACATAGCATACACATTCAGCTTCCTCTCATTCGTCATTTTCTCGGCGAGTTGCCCCTAGCAGCTCTTATGGTAGGGCAGTTTAACTATACGAAAAGCTTAGAAAATTTTGCTTCAATGCTTTATACCCTTTTAGATTCTTATCCACAAGGCATTGAGCGCACTCTCATTATTATCAGTACCGATTTCACACATTATGGGCAGAATTTCAATTTCTATCCATTCCCATATGATAACGAAACCAAAGAGAACCTAAACAGTTTAGATCATACAGTTTATCATGCTTTTGCAAGTCAAGACATAGCGCTTTTTGAGAAAGTATTACAAAAGACAAAGGCCACTGTTTGCGGTTCAAATGCAATGAAATTGCTTCTCACCCTCATTCCTGATAATGCCTCATTTGAAGAAGTTGCCTACACCACTTCTGGCGAGCTTATGAATGATTTTTCTAGTTCTGTAAGTTATTTATCAGCTCTTGTTTACGTTGATTGGACTCAAGGCTTTTGCCCTCGTCTTCCTGAAAATACAAGCGAAAGTCGATTCACCACAGAAGAGCGTCAAATGATAATAGATGTTGCCAAAAAAAGCCTCTATTTTTCTGTTGAGCACGGCCATGCGCCTAAGATAGATTATGATTCTGTGCCACCCAAATTCAAAGAAGATGGCGCAGTTTTTGTCACCCTAGAAAAACACGGTCGTTTACGTGGTTGCATTGGCGATATTATTCCCACCCGTACACTTATAGATTCCATTGTTCAGCGTGCCTACTCCGCAGCTCTCGAAGATCCAAGATTTGAAAAAGTAACAATGCAAGAATTACATGAAATAGATCTTGAAGTTTCAGTCCTTTCCCCTCCAATGCTCATACCAAGTTACAAAGATATAATCATAGGTAAACATGGAGTCATTTTACAAAAAGGACGCAATTCCGCAGTATTTCTCCCACAAGTTGCCCCCGAGCAAGGCTGGAATGTAGAGGAAATGTTACAGCATCTATCGCTAAAAGCAGGTTTACTAGAAGACGATTGGAAAGAAAATTGCATTTTTTATGTGTTCACAGCTGAAATTTTGCATTAGTGGAAGTATTTGCTCTTCTTTTTTGCGTTTAGGATTTATATTCTTTCTTATTTGTAGTTTGATGGGGGTGTTTAACTTTTAAAGAGGCGTGGAATATATGCCTTTTTAAAAGTTCTTAGTTTTCTTCATGCTTGAACAGCTTTGCTTGTTCTGTCGCATGTCAATTTTGAATTATTTTTATGCAAAAACAGCTATTCACTTCATTAATAAGCGATTTTGAGAATTGCCCTTGCGCACGTACTTAAGTACGCTTACGCAGGCAATTATACAAAATCGCGTATTTCTAAAGCAAATATCTTATTTTTGCAAAATAATTCAAAGGTGGCACACAAAAATTTTGTATAGAGTTCAGCGTACCACTAAACTTTAGTTACAAAATTTTTGACCTCGAATAAGTCATTTTTTTAGCGCTGCTAAAAATGCCTTATGGATTTTATAGTATTAATTCTGTTTAGTATTCAAAGGCATAGACTCCACGGGCTTCGCCCTCTGAGTGACATAAGGAAGAAACAACTTATAAGATTTTGAATACTATAAGTCATTACTTCCACTGTCACTCAGAGGGTATATGTAATATACCCGTGGAGTCCATGCCTTTTAAAATAATATTAATTTACTTCCTTTAGACAAAAAAAGCACTTTAAAACAAATGCTCTAAATCAACCTCTATTAAAAATCTTTAAAATCTTCTTACTCTTAGCCTTATTTTCCAATTCTATTAATTTTTCTTCAATACTATAGGTTATCGCATCAGCTTCATGCACTTCCCTAGATATAATTGCTTTTGAAAGCCTTGCTTTTTCTTCCATCAATAGTGCCACATCATCGACTAATAATTCCACCACTTCTTGGGCTAAATTTGCAAATTCTAAAGCTTCATTCAATGTTGTGATAAGTTCTATAATTCCAAATGATTGTGAGGCTGGGATATATTTATCTTTTTCGCTCCAAGCAATTTCGCAAAGTATTGGAAGTGTTTTGCGCACTTTTTTTTCATCATAGGTGCTTGCATTAATTTGAATATATAAAAGTTTTCCCATGTGAGCCCTTAATGTAATTAGGGTAAAAGCTATAGCCCTTACCCTATTATTGATTTATTATTTTGGTTTCTTTTCTTTTTGTCTTTTGATTTCAAGCTTTTGCAACTGTAAAATAAAGACGTCGATTTTCTTTATCTGGGCGGCGGTGAGGTCTACAAATTCACAACCAGTGAAGCCCTTAGCGGCGTCGATGTGCATAACCTTACCTTTTACTTGAGAAAGTAATGTTTTCCCTTCGAATAAAAGAGTAAAATAAATGAATTCGTTTCGTCTTACATTGCTAAAAACGCCTTTAAATGCAATACCGCTTGTGCTCATGTTTATAACTTCATGGAGCACATTTGAACCACGTACAAGTACTCTTAATCCTGGGTGTGTTGCCCTATATGAGTTCCGTGGTGAATCAGATTCATATAAAAAGTTAAAGCTCATTAATACAATCTCTCTTAAATCAATTTTTTGCTTGGTTTAGAAATTCCTAATATCACGTTCAAGTATAAATTCCACTCGCCTATTGCGAGCTTTATTTAACTCTGTATTATTCGGGACAAGTGGTTCTAATTCGCCCATACCAGTAGCTGTAATTCTATGTGAACCTATACCAGCACTTATGTAGTAACGCAATACGTTCACTGCTCTAAGCGCAGAAAGTTCCCAATTGTCATAAAATCTTGAGCCAGCTGGCACGACACTATTGTCGGAATAGCCTTTGATATTAATAATTTGCTCACGTTTTTCATGGAAAATTTGAAGCAAAGTATAAAGCACTGCTTCAGCCTCAGTCGAAAGATATTCTGTACCTTTGTTAAAAAGGACATCACCTGGTATACGAAGAGTTATTTTTCCTTCGTCTATTGTAGCAGAAATTTTGTCGTCCATTTTCTGCTGTGTAATAAATGATTGTATTTGGTCAAAGGTTTTTTGTTGAGCTTCGAGCATTTCTTCTCTAACTCTAACTGGATCTGATTCTTGTGCTGATTCGTCATCAGTAGTTTCGCTACTTTTCACATTTTCCATCTGATCGCCGCCAAAAGTGTCACGAACAGAAGAGAAAGTTGCATCAAATTTCTTCGCATCAACAACAGACATTGAATACATCAAAACGAAGAAACATAGGAGCAAGGTCACCATATCACCATAGGTAGCTAACCAACTATCATCAACGCCGCCACCTTCGTCTTCATCATCTAAATCTGCCATAGCATATTCCTTTTTGATGTATGTTCTTTGTTGTATAACTGTAATACAGTTATGAGCCCTTTGCCAGTTTTATTTTTTATCAGACGCATCACGCTGTGATGGTGGAAGATAAGAAGAAAGTTTTTCGTATACAAGTCTTGGGTTATTATTATCAAGAATTGATTTTGCACCCTCAAAAATAATGTGTAAGGTCATTTCTTCTTGCACAGAACGCTGTCTTAGTTTTGAAGCGAAAGGACCGAATAAGAGGTTTGCAAAAAGAGAACCATAGAAAGTTGTAATAAGAGCAACCGCCATAGCAGGACCAATAGCGTCAGGATCACTCAAGTTTGAAAGCATCTGAACAAGACCAACAAGCGTTCCCACCATACCCATAGCAGGTGTTGCGCCGCCAAGCCTTTCCATAACTGCAATGTTAATACCATGTCTTTTCTTCATGGCAGAAATTTCAATTGTTAAAGTATCGTGAATAAGTGCTGGTTCAGCCGAGTCGGCGATGAGTTGAGCAGCTTTCTTTAGCAAATGGTTGTCTGTTTGCAATTTTTCAAGCGCAAGCAAACCCTCACGGCGACTGATTTCAGCAACCTTAACCATAGTGTCAACAACTTCTTTTGGATCAACTTTTTTAGTAATAAAGGTTTTACCAACGGCTTTGAAAGCGGTTAGTACCTGATCTAAAGGGTAGGCAATAAAGATAGACGCAACCGAACCACCTAAAACGATAGCTAAAGAAGGTATATCAATAAAACCACCAGGTTGTGGGCCTATCATAATTGAGCCAATAACAAGGCCAAAACCTACTATAATACCCAGCAGGGTTGCTATATCCATAAAGAACCTCAGCGTAATTTTTCTAAAGTCTTTTGCTTGACTTCTTAATATATTACGAGTTATTTAAAAAAAACTTAAGGTTAAAAAGAAAACTTTCTCGTTGAGAGTATATTTTATTTTTTTTCTTTTGTCTATAGTTTGGCTTGTCTTTTCACTTTTTATTTACCCATAAAGGAAGTTTTCTTGAGTACAATCACACAAAATTCTAAAATTAGAAACATTGCAATTATTGCCCACGTTGACCACGGTAAAACAACCCTCGTTGACGCTATGTTTAAACAAAGTGGCATTTACCGTGCTGACCAATCTGTTGATGACAGAGTTATGGATAGCATGGATCTTGAGCGTGAGCGTGGCATCACGATTGCTGCTAAGAACTGCGCTGTTATGCGTAATGATGTGCGCATCAACATTATTGACACGCCTGGGCACGCCGACTTTGGCGGAGAAGTAGAAAGAGCTCTTTCTATGGTTGATGGCGTTGTTTTACTTTGCGACGCTTCTGAAGGTCCACTTCCGCAAACTCGTTTCGTATTGAAAAAGACATTAGAAATAGGCTTACCTGTTGTAGCTGTTGTGAATAAAATCGACAGAAAAGACGCAAGAGCCAGCGAAGTTTTGAATGAACTCTATGATCTTTTTATCGATCTTGACGCTAGTGATGAGCAAGTTGAATTTCCAGTATTATACGCTATTGGCAGAAATGGCGTAGCTATGAAAAATATTGATGATGAGCAAGTAAATCTTGATCCTCTTTTTGACACTATTTTAGAACATATCCCTGCGCCATCTTATGACTCTTCTGAACCATTTCAAATGCTTGTAGCCGATCTTGATTATTCTGATTATCTTGGCAGACTTGCGATTGGACGTATTAAGCATGGTGTTGCTCGCACAAAAGAAAGCCTTATTTGTATTGATGCAAATGGCAAGCAAAAAGCGCTAAAAGCGACTAAAATTCAGGTATATTCAGGCCGTGGCGTTGTAGATGTTGAAGAAGCGCTTGCTGGCGACATTGTTATTATGGCTGGCATTGAAGATGCGACTATTGGCGACACAATTTGCACAAAGGAAAATCCACGTACAATGCCTCGCATTCACGTTGATGAGCCTACTGTTGCTATGCGTTTTGGCATAAACACTTCTCCTCTTGCTGGTAAAGAAGGAAAGATTGTTCAATCCCGTAAAATTCGTGAGCGTTTAGACAAAGAAATGCTTACAAATGTTGCGATTAAAGTTGAAGACAGCACAGAAAAAGAAACTTTTCTTGTAAAGGGTCGTGGCGAATTCCAGATGGCAATATTAGTTGAAACTATGCGCCGTGAGGGCTTTGAGCTTACTGTTGGGCGTCCTGAAGTTATATTAAGAAAAGAAGATGGCAAAACTTTTGAGCCTATTGAAGAATTGTATGTTGACTGTGATGAGATGTTCATGGGCGTTGTTACTGAAAAAGTTTCTTATCGCCGTGGACGCATGACAGCTTGTGTAAACCACGGTACAGGCCGTGTGCGCCTTACTTTCTCTGTTCCATCTCGTGCGCTTATTGGTTATAGAGATGAGTTTCTCACTGATACTAAAGGCACTGGCATAATGAACTCTTCTTTTGCTGGCTATGAAGAATGGCGTGGCGATTTCTCTTCAAGGCTTACAGGTTCTTTAGTTGCTGATAGGCCTGGCGTTGGCGTTGCTTATGGACTTTTCAACCTTGAGCCACGTGGCGAACTTTTTGTTGTTCCTGGCGATCCTTTATATGAAGGTATGATTATAGGCGAGCATAATCGTGAAAATGATATTGATGTAAACGGCAGCAAAGAGAAGAAGCTTACAAACATGCGTGCTTCTGGTAAGGACGAAAACGTTATTCTTACTCCTGTGCGTCCTATGACTTTAGAGCGTGCTTTGCACTTTGTTAGAGATGATGAATGTGTAGAAGTTACTCCTTTAAGCATTCGCCTAAGAAAGACTATTTTAGACGGTCATCAAAGACATCAAGCGGCTGGCAAGAAGAAGAAAGAAAACGAAGCAAAATAGTTAGAATAGTTGCGTCAAAATTGCCTTTTCGATTCTCTCATCGTCAGATTTCAAGAGCTTTTTCAGTCATTTATGTTTAGATAAACTCCTTCAAAGCTCTTTTATCTTCCTTGATCTAATGCGAAAATTCATATTTTGACCACACTATCTAGGCTGATTTTATAATTGTAGAGCATTTTCTGTAATTTTAGCAGAAGATGCTCTTTGTTTTAGGAATACAACCTAATCACATTTTTATGCAATATGTTTAAAGGCATGGATTCTCAACTCGTTATACTCCTCAGAATAGTTAGAATAGTTGCGTGCTTTATTATGCAAAACATTCCTCATGTAATATTTGTTCGTTCTTCATGCTTGAACAGCTTTTTGCTGTTTTTGTCGCATGTCA
>CAYJDN010000043.1:0-10752 GCA_964368925.1 uncultured Desulfovibrionaceae bacterium
TGAAATTTATCCCCAATAGTTTTTGTCATAAAAATATAAAATCCGCCCTATTTATTCATTTAGGGCGGATTTATTGTTTATAAATTTATTCGAAATTGTTTACTATACATGCTTGACAAAAAATAACTATATAACATACAATATGTAAAATATTATATTGTCGACAGTCTTCAAATGTTTGAAGAAAAATATAAAAGTGAGGATTATATGGAACAGGCCGATCAAATTTATTTTAATGGAACAATTTTAACAATGGACAATGAAGCAAGTGAAGTGGAAGCGCTTGTAGTGGGTGGCGATAAGATACTTTTTGCAGGAAAAATGGAAGAAGCATTAAAGTATAAAAATGATACGACTTTAATGACCGACCTTAAAAATGCAACAATGCTCCCAGGTTTCTTTGACCCACACGGCCATTTTATTACATCTGGCTACTTATATAGTACACATATAGACCTTTCTCCTCCTCCTCATGGAAAAGTAAGAAAAATTGACGATATAAAACAATTACTTGCTGAAAAGGTAAAGACAGTAAAAAAAGGCGAATGGATTTGTGCTTATGGCTATGATGACACGCTTTTAGAAGAACAAAGACACCCACTTAAAGAAGATATCGACGAAATTTGCCCTGATAATCCAGTGGTATTAAGACATATTTCAGCAAATCTTTGTAGTTTTAATAGTCTTGCTCTTAAAATAGCAAATATAACAAAAGACACACCAAACCCGCAGGGCGGCGTTTATCGTAGAGATAAAGATGGCGAACCTAATGGCGTGGCTGAGGGCTGGCGTGCATTTTTCCCTATAACAAACCACATGCCCCCAATACTTGATGAAGATTGGGATAAAGCCGCAGAAGTGGCCTCACAAGTTTATAATGCTAGTGGTGTAACATCGGCGCAAGAAGGATTTTTGAATAATCCTGTCTATTTAGAAAAATTACTTGGTGTTCATCAAAGAGGAAAATTGACTGCTAGAGTACAAATTTATCCAGCAATGGGTATAATCGACCTAGCACAATTTAATGATGATCGCTCAGGTTCACAAATGACTGAAGATAATATGATTGGTCTTGGGCCAATTAAGGTTTATTCTGATGCTTCAATCCAAGGCTATACAGGTTTCCTTTCAAATCCATACCATAAAGTTCTTTATGATATGGAAGATAAAGAAAATTACCGTGGCTATTTGCTTACTGAGCATGAAATTCTTACTCAAGGTATAATCAATCTGCATAAAGCTGGTTGGAACGTTGGCGTTCATGCAAATGGTGACGAAGCTATTGATATAGTTATAAATGCAATAGAAGAAGCGCAAAAACAAGCACCAAGAGAAGATGCAAGACACGTCATCATTCACTGCCAAATGGCAAGAGAAGATCAACTTGATCGCATAGAAAAACTTGGTATAATCCCCTCATTCTTTGTAGCACATGTCTATTATTGGGGCGATCGCCACCGTGACATTTTCTTAGGCGAAGAAAGAGCTGCAAGATTAAATCCATGCAAAAGCGCCCTCGATAGAAATATTACTTTCACACTGCACAATGACACGGCAATAACTCCAATTGATCCACTTTTGCTTGTGTGGACAGCAGTAAATAGAGTTACAACTTCAGGGAAAGTATTAGGAAAAGAGCAATGTATTCCAGTACTTGAAGCCCTGCGTGGAGTCACTTCATGGGCTGCGTATCAAGCAAATGAAGACAATATCAAAGGTTCACTAGAAAAGGGAAAACTTGCTGATATGGTCATTCTTGAAGAAAATCCGCTAAAAGTAGATAGCATGCACATAAAAGACATTAAAATTAAAACAACTATTCTTTCAAATAAAGTTGTTTATGGTGAATTGCCAGAATAAGAATTTTGATAAAAACGTGTATCAAAATTAGAGTATTTTTCAAAAATATTGCGAAAACTGCTCTAAGGGCTTTGGGTGAGTAAAAAATTATTTTTTATATGCCCAAAGCTCTTTTATTATAAAATTGAAATTATATCACGCTAATAGTAGCGTTATACTTACTTCTGTACCATTTCTATCTGGATAATGCGGATCAGCCAAAGATGATGGCGAAGATATATCTAATTCGCCTTTATGCGCTTCTATAATATTTTTTACCATCACAAGCCCTAGTCCAGTACCTTGTGTTTTTGTTGTAAAGTAGGGGTCAAACACTCTATCAATAATTTGTGGCTTTATTCCGCTACCATTATCAATAATCGTGATTAAAACTTGTTTATTCTTTTTTATAAGTTCAAAATGTATAGTTTTATTTTTGTCACTTTTTTCAAAGGCTTCAGAAGCATTTAGCACAATATTTAATAATGCCTGCCTAATTTTATCAGCATCAGCTTGAACATAAACAGGCGTGTTTGTATTGAAAAGGCATTTTAAATCAATGGACTTATCTTGCATTTCTGGTTCTAATAAGTGACAAAGTTTTGTGCAAATTTCCACTATGTCTATATGTTGTAATTCAACATCAATAGATCTACTTAGTCCAACAAGTTCATCAATGGCTCGATTGAGTCTATCGACTTCTTCTATCATAATAGTAGCCGCCATTTCTTCATTGCTTCCTTTGTCAAATTTTTGCTTAAAGAAAGTAGCGTAGCCTTTAATTGAGCTAAGTGGATTTCGAATTTCGTGCGCAACACCAGCGGTTAAATCAGATATTGCGTTTAATTTTGTTCTGTGGCTTTTCTTTTCAGCTTCATGCCTTGAAACATATTGTTGAAGCAAAATAGCTGTAATGATGATTAAAACAATAGCAACAGAAACAGAAAGAACCACGAAATCAGCTCTTTTTTTGGCTTTACTGTGCATAATCATATCTTGCCCTACATAGACATAAACTTTATCTAGCAATAGAACTTCTTGAAAAAAAGCAAGCGCTTGAGGGGAAATATTTAAATTTGTAAAATTTTCGCGCATTTGCATTGGAGGCGCTGGTGGAGTGGGCGCAGAAGAGTGAGAATGACTTTGCATTCTTCTATTATTTGAAAGATTGCGCAGAGGCTTTGGAACATCAAATTCAAGATATGTGATAAGGGTTGGTTTTTCTTGAATATCTACTTCTGCCCATTTTGCCACTTCTTTATCTCTAAAATAAAGTGTGCCACTTTCTGCTCGCTTACGTGCACTAAAATTAAAAACGTCGCCAATTCTTTCATGATCAGTGTGAAGTAGGATTTTGCCATCTTCATCGGCTATAGCTAAAAAGAGAATATTGCGCCCTTCTAACATTTCTTGAGAAAGAGTGTCAATTTCAAAAGGTCTATTATTTCTTATGCTTGAATAGATTATGCGTTCAAAAAGCTCAATAAATCCAAGTCCTCGTTCTGCAAGAAGTTCTGATAATTGGCGAGAGTTTCTTTCAATAGTACCAAGAGCAATGCCACCTACTGATAGAATGATAAAAACAATGATTCCGAAGCTAATTCTGGAAAATTTAAATATATGAGGAAATTTCATGCTTCACTACTCACTTTTAAAATGGTCGTAACCCTTTAGTTTTAAAATCTTTCCTTTATATGTTAATGCTTTACTTTCTATAATAGTGCCAATTTGTTTGATATTTGCGCAAATGCTTGACAATTCTTTAAAATGCTCTTTGGGGCATGTTCCAAGTAGGGCATAATCTTCACCACCCATGATGGCAAATTCAAGAGCTTTTTCTTCGTCTTCTTTGCAATATCTATAAATTTCTTCATTAATATCCTCTAATTTGAAATTTATATCTACGCCATATTGTTGAACTAAACGGGGCAAATCTTGAGCTAGTCCATCAGAAAGATCCATCAATGAAAAAGAGCTAGTTTTATATTTTTTTGCAAAACTTGCTATAGCAAGGGCGCTTTCTCTGTGCATTTTGGGGAAGAAATGCGCCTTTAGTGCATGAGGATAGTTGTTTTTTTCTGGATTATCTTCTTCTAATAGATGCAAAGCTGTTTTTGATAATCCAAAATCGCCCACTACATAAACAATATCGCCTACTTGTCCTTGATTTCTAAAAAGCTTAACTTCCTTGTCTACTTGCCCCATGAGCGTTATAGTAAAGCAAATTTTATCGCCCTTAGTCAAATCGCCACCAGATAAGATAATCTTATGCTCTTTCATCAAATTCGCCATAGAAGACAAAGATTTTTCTAAAAATTCTAAGGAGATAGTGCTTGGTATTGTTAGGGCGAATTGCGCACTTGTGGGAATGCCGCCCATTGAATAAATATCGGAAATATTGACCGCTAAAGCCTTATATCCTACTGCTTCTGGGGGAAAATAATTGCTTTTAAAATGAGCATCTTCAAGAAAAATATCAGTAGTTACAGCTATATAAGAGTTGTTTGTATCAATGTTGAGCAATGCGCAATCGTCGCCACGCCCAAGCAATAATTCATCACTATCGTTTGCAAAATAGCCATGTATCAGTTCTAATATACTGTCTTCACTTAGCTTATTTTTCACTGTCATTTTTTATTTTCTCTTGTTTTTTCTTTGCCAATTTTCCAGCATTATAGCCAGCCAATCCGCCTGCTATAGAGCCAAAAATAGCAGGTGTGAGCATATTTGTAGTTATTCCAAAAACAGCAGAGAAAATTCCAAGTGATCCTCCAACTATTATTCCACGCATGATTGCCATTTTCATATCCATATTTTCACCTAATTTTTACCTATATATTTGTTATAAATGTATGTTTTTAGTTTGCTTTTATTGCTTTTTCGCTCAAACCACAGCCGCAGTATTTTTGACGGTATAATTTCATTTCTTTAGATAATTGTATGCCCTCATACCAATAGGGGCGAAAATCTCTATCTAAAAATTCAAGTCCAAATTCTTCTGCTATTTCATGCCCTTTTGCAATAATTAAATCATGTTGTTGATAGCGAGAATAGAGTAAAGTTGTTGTAAATACTTCACAATTTAATTCTTTTGCCTTGATTGCACTTTGCCTTAATCGTGGAATATAGCAATATTGGCATCTATGTGGAAATTCTAAAGTAGGCATATCTTTAGTCCAACTTTCCATACCAAGATAGTCTTTATCTGCTACATAAAAGGCATTTTCAGCCTTAGCAAAATCAATAAAAGTATTTAATCTTTTTTCAAATTCTTCTTGTGGGTGTATGTTTGGATTGTGAAAATACAGGGCTAAATCATACTCATCTTTTAAATGAGTATAGGGCATTAAGGCGCAGGGTGCACAACAAGTATGGAGCAAAAGTTTCTTCATACATATATTTTAAATCTTTACTGACATTTGTAAAGCTTTTTTTCACTTGTAAAGCTTTTTTTCATCACAAAAAAGCAAAATTCTTATTTTGAAATAAAGCCTTATAAAGTCATAAAAGCAATGTACCTATAGAAGCTACTCTTATGCTTGCGCTTTTTCTTGCTTTGTGATAATCGTAACGCACGAGGGAAGCTATGTTTGACAATATTTTAAAAGAACAATTAGCAAATGCTAAAAATGTTGCCATAATTGGCGCTAAGGATAAAATAGGGCAACCTGTTGATAATGTAGGAAAATACTTACTATCAAGAGGTTTTACTCTTTTTCCTGTGCATCCTGTGCGCAAAAATGTATGGGGACTTGAAACTTTTAAAGATATAGCTTCTTTAGCGGCTCATTTGAAAGAAAATAATGTAGAATTAGATATCATTTGTTTCTTCCGTGCTTCTGAATATATTTATGATCATGCCCTTGAAGTGATAGAAAACAATCTCAATCCAAAACTTTTTTGGCTGCAAGAGGGCATAAAGTCAAAGGAAGCGGCTGAATATATTAAGCCTTATAATATAAAGTATATTGAAGATTTATGTATAAAAACTGAATACGCTCGACTTCTACCCACTGAATTTGATTGTGTGCGTTGTGGCATTTGTTGCGAGGGAAAGAATGGTATTGTTGTTGATGACAGCATTGATTTGCCACGCATGCTAGATTATTTTAATATTTCTTTAGAAGAGCTTGATAATAAATACACTCTTATACATAATAACAAAAGAGTGATACGCACAAACGATGAAAATTATTGTCTTTTCTTTGAAGATGGCAAGGGCTGCACTATTCATGTTGCTCGCCCCGATATTTGTAGAGCATGGGCATATTTTAGAGGAAATATACTTGATAATGTGAGCTTTGAAATGGCAAAAAGCGATTGCAAAGGCATTATAGCTAAAGCCCCCCACTCCTCTTTTCAAAAGGAAGGAATTGATTATTTAAAAAAACATAAGCTTATTAGGGAAAATACAGAAATAAGTGCAGCAAATGCGCTAAAGTATTCAGAAGATGAGATTAATTTCTTAAATTCAATAAAAATATAAATTTTTCTCTAAGAATAAACACATAAAACTTTTAAACTACTCTATTAATTTATTGTCATTTGTCGAAAAAGCTAATAAGCCACAATATAAAGAAAAACTTTTATGAGACGACCAACAAAAGAACATTATTCCATCTTGCAAGTTTCACAAAATGCAAGCCTAGATGAAATCAAAAAAGCGTATAGAAAGCGTGCTTTTGAATTGCATCCTGATTTAAATCCGAATAATCCTAATGCAAACACAGATTTTCAGCTCTTAAATGAAGCCTATGTCGTTCTTATAGATCAAGATAAGCAAGAAAATGTTTCTAAAGCGCAAGCAAACGCTCAATACCAAAATCATCAAAAACAAGGTGAACAAACAAGAGGGCAAGAGGGCGCAAGCACAAATAGACAAGAAGAAGCCTACCAACAAGCAAGGCAAAATAATAATCAAACAAAACAAGAAGATAAACAAAAATCAAAGCAAGAAGAAAAGAAGTCAGAACAAAAGCAAGAGAATCCAAAATCTGAAAAGCATAGACGTACTTATGCAAAAAATCCTTTCCATTCTCGCAAAAAAGCTTCTGCTGCCTATTCAAGCGAATCAAATAAAGCGCAATCACGTGTGCATTCAAAAGTAGAGCAAGAAGAACAAGTCCCAAGTCAAGAAGAAGTCATGCGTGACTTGCTTAATGACGATTTTGCGCGAAGAGTGTATGAAGATATTTACTCAAGCCTTGAAAATTCTAATACTCCAACAACAAAAAAAGCCGATTCAAAGCTCATACAAATAGATTGGTCTAAGCTAAAACCAAATATTGATCTTTCAAATGGTGTTGGCGGTTTTATGAAAAATTGGCTTAGAAAGCAAATAGATGACGAATTAGAATATCGTTTGCCTGTTTCTAATCTCTATCCTGGTTCAAAAGTGCGCTTGCAAATTGGACAAGGATTTTCAAACGAAACCAAAACTGTAGATATTACCTTGCCTAAAGATTTTGTTATTGGAAAGCCTGTCCGACTTGTGGGCCTAGGAAAGAAAATAGGAAAAGTGCAAGGCGACTTATATTTGACTTTGCTTCCAAGTAATGGAATAAAATAGAAATCTACTAATTTCATAATAAATAAAAGAATCTGTGAAATAAAGTCTGTAAATCCATCAATCTCTGTGCTGTGGTTTAAATAATAATTCTGCTAATTATCAATTTACAAGCTTTTTAGAACAAAACAAAAACCGCCCTTAGAGCGGTTTTAATTTTTTTAACATATTTACAATGTTTTACATTATATGATTTTGTATTATTCTTTTTTACTTATCAATATCGTCTTTCAACCAATTTTGAATAAGTTTTACGGTTATTTCCATATCTTTTTCTGCTTTATTCACGATCATAATTTTGAGTTCGTGTATGCGTCTTCTTGTTTCTATAAGTTCGAGGCCTTTGAGTTGTGCTGGAGCAAGATTCGTTCTATCTATAGAATTAACTCTATGCTGCAAAGTCGACTGCTGGGTCATTCATCCACCTCCTAATAACTATGAGAGCGCTTTCTGTATTCTTTTCAGCTAATTGAATTGCTTTAGCTTTGAGTTCGTCGGTAGAGAGTTCGTCTTCGAGTGTGAAAGTCATAGATTCTGAAAGTAGCTCTTGATTGAGTCTTTGTTCTAATTCATTGAGTCTAGCTATTTCGTTTTGTGCTTCATAAAGCGCTAATTGTTCTTCTGCGGCTGGTAGTCCTTCGAGTCCTTCGAGTATTTCGCCTGATTCTACACGAGGGCGAATGAGTGTCATAAGGATTGGACGAACGATGAGCATGATGAAGAGGAAAACAAGGATTGCTGAAAGTAGTGGTTTTACCATTCTATCGGCTAATTCAATAAGTAATTGCATTGCGTCTGGTTCTGTGATTTCATTATTACCAAATGGAATGGTGCTTACTTCTATTGTATCACCACGACTAGCATCAAAACCTACTGTGTGTGCTACAAGTTCACGAATACGATCTAATTCTTCTTGAGTACGTTCAGTGTAGACCAAATCGCCTTCTGCATTTTTTATATAGCTACCGTCTACGGCTACAGCCACGGTGAGTCTTTGTACTTGTCCCATTTGTCCAATAACATTTTCTTCGACTTTATTGATTTCGTAGTTCGTTGTGCTTTGCTCTCTAGCGCCTTCTTGAGTTGAGAGTGAACCTGTGAGGCCGTCGCCACGGAAGTTTATGTCTGGTGAACCTGCGCCTACGTCAGCTGTACCACGTTGAGTTTCTTCGCTTTTTTGTTCTGAGCGAACAACTTGGCTATCTGGGTCGAAAGTTTCTCTTCTTGTTGTACGTTGGCTATAGTCGAGTTGGGCGCTTACTTTTGGTATTGTTTTACCTGGTCCAAGGATTGGATCTAGCAATTCTGCTATACGTCTTTCTAAGATATTTTCGAAGCGCATGCGGTATTCTAATTGAGTATTTACAGCGCCTATGCCGTCATCTTCAGGTATATAGATTGCATTACCTGCGCTATCTGAAATAGAAACGTGTTGTTTGTCTAATCCTTCAACTGACATAACAAGGAAGCTTACAACTGAGTCAACTTCTTTTTGCGACATTTTTTCTTTCGTATCTTTAAGTCTTAATATAACTGATGCTGATGGTGATTGTTGTTCTTCGATGAAAAGGCTACGTTGTGGCATTACTAAGTGCACACGAGCTGTTTCGACATTTGGTAATTCGGAGAGTGTGCGGCTAAGTTCGCCTTGTAGTGCACGTTGATAGTTTATTCTTTGCACAAATTCAGTTTGTCCAACTTGCACTTCGTCGAATATTTCAAAACCGATACCAGCGCCGACAAGATCTGTTTCACCAGCCACACGCACACGCAAATCATAAACTTGATCTCTTGGGACGGTAATAGTTTTTCCACCGTCTGTGAGTTTGTAGGATACATTTTCATCTTTTAGGAAAGTGATGATTTTATTTGCGTCTTCTGATGCTATATTAGAATAGAGTACTTCGTATTCTATTTTATTTAGCCACATAAGGAAAGCAACAAGTAAGCCTATAAGTACAAGTCCTGCAACGGCTGCGAGTATGCGCTGGTTTGCGCTAAACTTTCCCCAGAATGCAATGATTTTTTCTTTTGCTTCGTTTGCTGTTGGAATTTTTGGCATATCCATAATATTTCTCCCCATCTTTGGTGCATGTGGTTTTTTTGACATTTTTTCAAGCACACAGGACTATTGCAAACACTATGCCACTTAGAATATGTATGGAAAGTGATAGTTTTATTGTGTTGAAATATTTGAATTAATTATTTTCGTTTTTCTTGTTTTTGTATTTTGGCATAGCATTTGCAGTATAGGCAATAGAGAAATAGATATTTTTCTTACATGGCTTCTAAAGCCAAAATGCAGTCAATAAATTGGACTATATATAATGTGAGAAAGATATTTGAAAGCAAAACAAAATGCTTTCTTAGGAGTTCTTATGCAAAATGGCGTATTTACAGGCTTATTTGGGGCTTTAAGTGTTGAGCATCAACTCGCTTCTATTAGTAATAACTTAGCGAATGTGAACACTACTGGCTATAAATGTGATAAGCATGCCTTTAAAGATACAATGATACTTTTTGCTCATGATACTATTCGTGAGCCTTTAGAAAATGTGCGTTCAAAGCCTCTTTTTCCAGAGGCACACTTGCTTGCACGTGTAAGGCTTGCTGAATCTAAAACAGATTTCACACAAGGCGCTTTAGCTGTTACCGATAATCCATTAGATGTTGCCCTCGCAGGGCCAGGATTCTTCAATATTCAAACACCTGAGGGAACTTTCTTGTCACGTAATGGCTCTTTTAGTCAAAACGTTGACGGTGTATTGATGACAAAACAAGGCTATCCCGTACTTGGTGAAGCTGGCCCTATAACTATCCCTGAAGGTACTGCAAATGTACATATTTCAGCAGATGGCAGAGTTTTTGCAGATAATGTTGAATTAGATACTTTGCAAATCACAGCTTATGAAAATCCATCACGAGATATAGAAAAGCATGGCGAAAACCTTTACCGCATACGTGAGGGCGCAAACCCTGCACAGCTAGATCCCTATGAACAAGGTTTAGTCGTGGAACAAGGAAGCTTGGAAAAAGCTAATGTCGATGTTGTTACTGAAATGGTGAAAATGATTGAAGTGCAACGCTCGTTTGAAGCAAATTCTAAGTCAATGCAAACCGCTCACGCCATGGACACTGAGGCAATACAGAAAGTCGGTAGAGCAAGGTAGAGTAAGGTAAGTAATTTGAATTTGGGGGAGGGAAAACCAAAACTTTTGAAAAAGTTTAGGTTTTCCCTCCCCAAACCACCTCCCTTTCCTTACAAAACTTTTAATGTCGCTTGAAAATTTAATGACTAAAGAGAAACCTATTCGCAATAAAGTTTTATAAATTTTATTTACAGTAAA
>CAYJDN010000044.1:0-10690 GCA_964368925.1 uncultured Desulfovibrionaceae bacterium
GTTCTTCGGGGTGGCTTTTCCTATATACTTCAATAAGATGGCTAAGATTCAAATGTGTATACATTTGCGTTGTTGCAATTCGTGAATGTCCTAGCAATTCTTGGACAGTGCGTAAATCAAGCCCTGCTTCAAGTAGATGTGTAGCATAGGCATGTCTAAAAGAGTGAGCGCTCAAATGTGGCGTGCCCTCTTTTTTTTGAATTTTTTCAATAATTCTTAGGACTTCACGCCTATTTAATCTACCCCCACGCAAACCCACAAAAAGTGGCATATTTCTTTGCAATAAACTTATATCAACAATGCTACTATAAACATTGATCCATTGTTCTAAAGCCAAAATAGAAGCTTCCGTAAGTGGAACAAATCGTTGTTTTGAGCCTTTACCAAGCACAAGAATGGACGACTTTTCTTTTGAAAAATCGTGCACATTCAAATTTAATGCCTCTGAAATTCTTAATCCTGAACCATAAAGTAATTCTATTAAAGCTAAATCTCTAGCATAAATAGCTATTTTCTTGGGATCTTTTTCTTCATTCTTCGTATCTGCTCTAGCAATCATGTTTTCGCTTGAATCAAGCATATGTAATACTTGATCTTTGCTTGGTACATTTGGGTGATACTTCGCTTGCTTAGGATTTTTTATGCTTGCAAGTGGTGAATTTACAATCAATTTCTTTCTTAAAGCATAATTAAAAAAAGCACGCAACGACGATAATTTACGTGAAATGCTGCTTTTTGCATATTCAGCATTATGTAATTTTGCAAGATAGAGCTGTATATCTTTTTTTGTAATTTGTGCAAGGTCGCCTAAATTTTTTTGCGCTGTACTTTCTAAAAAGTTATTAAATTCTTTTAAATCAGTTGTATACGCTCGAACGCTTGCAACTGACATATTTTTTTGCGAATCTATCCAAAGCAAAAAGAGTTCAACAGAATCTGGCAGAAGATTTTCATCTTTTTTATTCATACAAAGTAAACCATCCGCCCTCATGTCTTTTTATATATTCTTCCATTTCTAAATTCACAAGCATTACCGTAAGCATTTGCATATTTATATCTAAAGAACGAGCCTGCAATTCTTCAAAAATATTATCTATTTGCAATTTATCTTTTTTTAATATTTCTACTATATTCCATTCCATACTATTTTCAGGAAATTTATTTTTTTCAAGGCTTACTTTTTTTATTTTATTGTAAATTTCTATTTCATTTTTTGCTATTTCTTTTGCGCTTGGTTTTTGAATTTTATCCCTATTTTTCATATTCAAGATTTCTTCTTCTTGAGCCTTAATGTCTAAAGTAGAAATTTGATTAAAGACAGCATTGGCATCTATTTTTTTTGCCTTAAGTATTGCTGAAATTTGATGAGCATCAGCTTGTAATATTGGCAATAAATCTTCAAGTATATCTTCGGCATTAAATACTGCTTTAGCACCCTGCCTCAATAATTCTTGACAGCCATGTGAATATCTTGAGCCAATAGCCCCAGGCACTGTATAGACATTGCGCCCTTGCTCATTTGCTAGCCTAGCAGTTATCATACTGCCGCTTTTAATGTCCGCTTCAACAACAATGACGCCATGCGACATACCTGATATTATTCGATTTCTTATGGGAAAATGTGTCGGGTCAGGTTGAGTACCAGGAGCAAATTCGCTAATGAGCAAGCCATTTTCTTTTAAAGAAAAATAGATGTCATCATTATTTTTTGGGTAAATTACATCAATGCCTGAACCTAGAACGCCTATGCTTGATCCTATTTCTTGTAAAGCGCCAAAATGTGCGCTTCGATCTATGCCTCTAGCCATTCCCGAAATAACCGTTACGCCAGATAAAGCAAGAGCCTTGCCCAAGTAAGCACTCACATTTTGCCCTAATGGGGAAGAAATGCGAGAGCCAACAACGGCAAGGCATGGATTTAATAATAATTCAATATTTCCAGAAACATAAAAATACAGTGGAGCATCTGGAATTTCTTTGAGTAGTGCAGGATATAGATCAGAAGTCCAAAGAACAATATGTGCATCTAAGTCACGTGCGTTTTCCCATTCACGTCGGCCGTGTTCACGCCACTTATCGTTTGCTACAAATTCTGCCTTTGCTAAAAGGCCAACTTCGCCCCATTTATCAAGATTTTGCACAGCTTTATAGGCTGAGCCAAAATGCTTTAGCAATTTTGCTTGCGAGCGAACTCCTATATTTGCGCTGTATCTTAATGCGATACTAGCCCAAAATTCCTTACGTTCGTCTTCGTTAAGTTTGTCAAGCGCAGTTTCCATATCTGCTCCTTGATAATGGTATTGTGATGTATATTCCCTTGTTTGTGTGTGTTCTTAATAGTTTTACAATACTATCTTGTGAGTTTTCTGAATTTAGGACGAGTAGGCGCTTGTTTTCCAAAACGCTTAATCTTATCTTGTTCATATTCGCTGAAGTTACCTTCGAAGAAATCTACCTTACTATCATCTTCAAAAGCAAGTATATGTGTAGCAATTCTGTCTAAGAACCAACGATCGTGGCTGATAACCAATACGCAACCAGCGAAGTTTTCTAAACCATCTTCAAGCGCACGCATGGTGTTTACATCAAGGTCGTTTGTAGGTTCGTCAAGAAGGATAACGTTTGCACTTTGCTTTAAAATTTGCGCCAAGTGCACACGGTTTCTTTCACCACCAGAAAGCACATCTACTTTCTTTTGTTGATCTGAACCCTGAATATTGAAACGAGAACAATAAGCTCTAGCATTCATTTCTTTTGAGCCAAGCTTAATAGTTTCAGCGCCCTCACTAATAACCTCATAAACGCTTTTACCAGCAGTAAGCGATGAACGAGATTGATCAATATAAGCAAATTTTACAGCAGGCGCAACAGTAACAGTGCCTGAATCTGGCTTTTCTTCGCCCACAAGCATTTTGAATAATGTTGACTTACCTGCGCCGTTTGGCCCAATAATACCAACAATCGCATTCGGTGGAATGATACAGCTGAGGCCTTCCACAAGCAATTTATCGCCCATGCTCTTTGTAAGATCTGAAATTTCTATCGCTGTCTTGCCTAAACGTGGCCCTGGAGGAATATAGATTTCTAAATCTTTTGCCCTGCGTTCTGATTCATGGCTAAGCATAGCTTCATAAGCATTAATACGTGCCTTACCTTTTGCCTGACGCCCTTTAGGTGACATGCGTATCCATTCAAGCTCACGAGAAAGAGTTTTCTGTCTTTCTTCGTCTTTCTTGTCTTCTTGAGCAAGTCTTTTTTCTTTCTGCTCTAACCATGAAGTATAATTACCTTTCCAAGGAATACCACGACCCCTATCAAGTTCTAAAATCCAGCCTGCAACATTATCAAGGAAGTAACGATCGTGAGTTACCGCAATGACAGTACCAGGGAAAGTTTGCAAGAATTGCTCGAGCCATGCAACGGATTCAGCATCTAAATGGTTTGTAGGTTCATCAAGAAGTAAAATATCTGGATTTTGCAAGAGCAAGCGGCAAAGAGCAACACGGCGACGTTCACCACCAGAAATGACGGATACTGGTGTATCAGCTGGTGGGCAACGTAATGCGTCCATTGCCATTTCTAAGCGTGAATCAACGTCCCAAGCGTTTTTATTATCCATAAGTTCTTGAACTTTGCTTTGTCTTTCAATAAGCTCGTCCATTTCTTCTGGTTCCATTGGTTCAGCGAATTTTTCATTGATTTCATTAAATTCATTAACAATATCAATAACATCTTGAACACCTTCTTGAACAATTTCAAGAACGGTTCTTGTTTCATCAACAAGCGGTTCTTGTTCGAGATAGCCTATTGTATAACCAGGTGCAAGCACTGTTTCGCCCTCGAAATTCTTATCAACACCAGCAAGAATTTTCAATAGCGAAGATTTACCAGAGCCGTTTAAACCAAGCACACCAATCTTTGCGCCATAAAAATACGAAAGAGAAATATCTTTTAAAACTTCTTTTTGAACGTGTTTTTTAGACACACGGATCATAGAATAAATTATTTTATTATCTTCATTAGCCATAATAGTACCTTATAATTTTATAGTATTCTAAAAAACATTACCCATAGTAAATTCAAATCTACCAGAACTCAACTTATTACCATAATAATCTCTTGACAATGGATAGCCATAAGCAAAACGTAAATCACCCATAGGCGAGCTCCATCTCATTTCTAATCCAGCAGAGAAGAATTGCTTTTCAAACAATTTTGTATAATCAGAGTCAGCAACACTAGCATAATCGACAAATGGCACAAGCGCAAGACCTAGATTTCTTTCAAACACCCAAATATATTCTAAACTGCCATAAAAAGCTCTATCTGCACCAATTTCTTCATAGGTACGAGGATCTCTTGGAGATAGATCGTCAGTCTTATAGCCACGAATTGAAGTCATACCACCAATATATAGTCGCTCGAAAGCAGGAATAACATCATTGGTATTTTTGAAAACACCAGCATAAGTACTGCGTAAATGGAATGTGTGATCATCAAATAGAGTAAAATAGCCGCCTAATTCATAAATCGTTTTTATAAAATTATCTGTACCACCTAAGAAATCGCCACCATAATAGAAAGTGGCTGTAGCCTTTGTGCCTTTAGTTGGAAAGAAATTAGCATCTGTTGTATCACGCACAAAACCAAAAGATAAAACACTTGCTAAGTTATCACCTTCATATGTTTTAATACTTGTTGCCGCATTTGTTGCCACATTATAAACAGTATAATTATCAAGTCTATAGCCAACACGAGCAGAAGTATATTCGCCTATAGGATAGCCCAAATTCAACTGACCACCAAGGGTATCTCTATCAAATTCAGTCCATTCTTCTGTAATACCATACAAGGAAATGCCAGCACCCAAATTCGTGTTATAAACACGAGGATTATAAAAATGCGTGTTCATATTCATTTCGTGTTCAGCTAAATAACCGTCTACACCAAGCGAATAGCCACGCCCAAATAAGTTGTTTTGCGAAATAGCGGCGGAAATACCTGCGCCATCAGTGGAAGAATAACCAACACCACCAGAAATTGAGCCAGTGCTGCCCTCTTCAACTGTAATTGTTAAATCTGCTAAAGCTGGATCTTCAGTTGGTTCTACTTGAACATCAACAATGCCAAAATAGCCTGTTCTTTGCAGTCTTTCACGAGTACGAGTAACTTTTGCTGAGGAATATTCATCGCCATCAGCTAAGCGCAATTCTCTAATAATAACATTATCACGAGTTTTATAATTGCCCTTTACATTCACCCTATTAATAGAAGTTTTTGTGCTAGGAGTAATTACATAAGTAATATCCATAGTTTCGCTTACTTCATTCAAATTATCTTCCATGTTCACACGAGCAAAAGCATAGCCTTGATCATTATAATATTCAGTAAGTGCTTTCACATCGTCTTGCATGGTGATGAGCGAGAAGTAGCCATTTTCTTCTTTCCATTCATCAATACCGATAACTTCATAAAACACGTCAGGATCAGCTATAAGCATGCCATCAAAATTAATATTCCCAACTTTATAACGTGGGCCAGTGTCAATTTTGAAAATCACTCTTATGCCATCAGTTTCATAAATAACTTCTGGCGCTGCCATACGTGATTGAACATAGCCCTCATTTACTGCATAAGAGCCTATATATTCAGTAGAAATTTCTAATTCTTCTTCTTTTAAAACACCAGAACCAGTGAAAACTGAGAAAAAGCCCTTTTCACGAATTGGAATTTGATCTCTAATAGGATCAGTATCAATTTCATTAAAGCCAACAAAATCAATATTTCTTACAAAAAGTTTATTGCCAGCTTCCACATGCAAAACCAATTCCGCAGTATTTTCATTTGCATTTTCAATTGTATAACCTACTTCAACATTATAATAGGCTTTTTTTCTATAAAGTTCTTCTACCTTAGCAATATCATTCTTTAAAACACTTTCGTTCAACACTGAACCCGTGGAAGATACCATTTCGTCTTCAATATCATCTATGTCTATAATATCAGAACCTTGCACTAAGATACGTGTGATTATTGGACGTTCTTGCACTTTGATTAGCAAAATATTGTTTCCACTTTCTTTAATCGTACTTACAACAACATCTTGAAAATAACCTGTGCGCCACACTCTCGCAAGCTCTTGATTTAATTCTTCTTCGTTAGGCAAAGGACTGCCCTCTGTGGCCTGTATTCTAGCTGTTATATAAGCAGTATCAATGGCTTTATTGCCCTCAATTCTTATTTCTGAAAGAGTGTCAGCTTTATAGGCTGGTAAATTCGATGCTTGCAAAGTAGCAAGCGTAATTCTTGCAGCAATGCCATCAGCAGGAAAAGTACTTGCAATTTCAAAGATAATTGGAGTGCTCTGTCCGCTCGCTGTAACATATTGCGCATCAACCAAAAATGATTTGCCAATCTGTGTAATAGTACCGAATAAAGTTGCATATTTTGCTTGAGCACTAGCCAATGTGCGAGCATCAGTAGTGTTTGAAATATCTGTATTACTTATGGTAACTTTAAATCCTTGCTCTTCTAATCTTAGGTAAAGTGCTGTATTAAAATTCATTTCAACTTCATCAGCATCTTGAAGATTCATTTTGAATGTGGCAAGCAATAGACTATCAACATTTGCATAAGCATTAGGAGCGTAAGCAGTTATAATCAATAATAAAAACCCAATAAAACCTAATAACTTTTTTCTTGTACCATTAAAGAGCATGTAGTTCTCCGAATTTCAATTCATAACTTTTTTGCATAAGCTTAGCGAAAATAGGATTATGAGTGACAATAATAAGTGAAATTCCTTGTTCTTTGTTCAAATCTAAAAGAAGTTCCATAACTTTATTGCCTGTTTCTTCGTCTAAATTTCCTGTTGGCTCGTCAGCCAAAAGAACCTTAGGTTGCATTATAAGAGCTCTGGCTATGCCCGCTCTTTGACGTTCGCCACCAGATAATGTAGTGACTTTATGGTTTAATCTGTGTTCTAATCCAACTTTAACAAGATGTTCCTTAGCTAAAGACAAGGCCTGCTTGTTTGGCATTCCTGCAATAAAAGCCTGCATAGCTACATTCTCTAAAGTCGAAAATTCAGGAAGCAAATGATGAAATTGAAAAATAAAACCAAGTTCTTTATTTCTAAATTTTGCTTTCTGATTTGGAGTAAAAGCAGTCAAATCTTCATCTTCAAAATAAAGGTTACCACTCGTAGGCGCATCTAATGCACCCATAATATGCAATAATGTTGACTTGCCAGAACCAGAAGAGCCAAGCAAAGCAAGACTTTCTCCCTTTTCTACATCAAAAGAAATATTTTTCAATATCTCAATTTCACCACTAGGCGTATCTACCTTTTTTTGAATATCTTTCAAACTATAAAGAAGATTAGACATTTTCTCGCCCTTAATGCTATTCATATCGTAAGGCTTTTGCTGGCTCTAATTTTGCCGCTTGCCTTGCTGGATATATGGTTGCTAAAAAACAAATTAAAAGCGCTGCTAGCACAATAATTATAACGTCAGTAGGAATAATCAAAAGGGGAAGAGTATCCATTGGATAAGCACCCTTGGGAAGTTTAATAATTTCAGTAGTTTTTAGAATATAAGCCAGTCCCAAACCTAAGATAACCCCAAGAGTAGTACCAACAAGTCCTATAAGCGTGCCTTGAAGCATGAAAATATTGCGTATCATTGAAGAACTTGCGCCCATACTCATCATTATTGCAATATCTTTAGTTTTTTCCATAACTAACATCACAAGTGAAGTAATAATCGAAAAAGAAGCAACAAGAACAATCACCCCAAGCACTAATGACATACCAATTCTTTCAAGCTCTAATGCTGCAAAAAGATTCGCATTCATCACCGTCCAATCACGTGTAAAGAAAGTATTGGGCAAAAGAAGATCTATCTCTCTTGCAACTTCAGGCGCTTTATCAGGATTTTCTACAATAATTTCAACACCTGAAATACGGCCATGAGGTATATTTAATAAGTCTTGAGCCGCCGTTAAAGATATAAAAGCAAGATTTGTGTCGTATTCTTGCATGCCAGAACTGAAAATACCCACAACTTTAAATGGCGTCAATTGAGGAACAAAACCTGCCGCCGTCGACTCACCTGATGGCGAAAGTAAGTTCACTCTAGAGCCTACTGTAAGCGAAAGTAATTCAGCTAGACCTTCGCCCACAATAATACCTTGAGTGCGTCCAGCTTGCGCCAATTCCCCAACATTTCCAGCTTTGAGATTTTTTAGGATAGCTATAGGATTATCACCTTGATCTGGTTCAATACCACGTAAAATCAAGCCCTTAACACCACTATTCGAAGAAATCATTACTTCCGTATATAAAAATGGTAGAGCATTTACAACTTGATCAACAGAACGCACTTGTTCCAAAATAGGATCTAAATCATCAAAAGCAGATGAATAGGTCGCTTGCAACATAATATGCGCATTAGCCCCAAGCAGTTTTTCACGAATATCCGTAGAAAAACCAGTATACACCCCCCATGCGATTATGAGCGCTGCAACGCCAATAGCCACGCCTAGCACTGACATCATAGAAATAACAGATATAAAGGCCTGACTTGCACGTGCAAATAAATATCTACTGGCTATTCTTAGGGTGAAATTCATAGCTTAAGCTTCTGGCTTCAATAGTGGGAATAAAATTACTTCACGGATATTTGCTGAATCTGTGAGCAACATAACAAGACGATCTATACCAAGACCACAACCAGCCGCAGGCGGCATGCCATATTCTAATGCTCGCAAATAGTCTTCATCAAGCGGATGAGCTTCTGCATCACCTTGCGCTTTTTGCATCATTTGGTCTTCAAAACGAAGACGTTGATCAACAGGATCATTCAATTCTGAAAAAGCATTACCCATTTCACGGCCAGCAATGAAAAATTCGAAACGATCTGCAATTTCTGGATTATCATTATTTCTTCTTGAAAGCGGTGATATATCAATAGGATAATGATAAATAAATGTAGGTTGTATAAGTTTAGGCTCAACATCAATATCAAAAAGTTTTGCGTGTAATTTGCCAATAGTTTCAGATTCTACAACTTTTTCGCCATGTTCACGTGCATATTTACGTATGGCTTCTTTATCTTGTAAAAATTCATCTGTATGTCCACCAAATTCTTTGAGCGAATCATAAAAAGTAATGCGTTTCCATGATCCAAGCGTCAAATCAATTTCATGTCCTTGGTATGGCACAACAGTTGTTCCGCACACTTCTTGAGCAAGATGAGAATAAAGACTTTCAACAATATCCATCAAATCTTCGAAATTGGCATAAGCCCAATAAAATTCACACATAGTAAATTCAGGATTGTGGCGTGGAGAAATTCCTTCATTTCTAAAGTTTCTGTTCATTTCAAAAACTTTTTCAAAGCCGCCAACAAGCAAACGCTTTAGATATAATTCAGGCGCAATACGCATAAATAATTCAATATCATAGGCATTATGATGAGTAATGAAAGGCCTTGCAACTGCACCACCTGCAATAGATTGCAGCATAGGAGTTTCAACCTCAATAAAGCCATGATATTCTAAGAAGCGTCTAAGTTCACGTGTGATTTTTGAGCGTTTACGGAAAATATCTCTTGTTTTTGAATTTACTATAAGATCTACATATCTTTGACGATATCTTAATTCAGTATCGGTTAATCCTGAATGTTTTTCAGGTAGTGGACGTATAGATTTTGTAAGCAATTTTACAAGGCTACAAGAAAGAGTAAGCTCGCCTGTTTTTGTTCTAAACAAAGTGCCTTCAACACCCACAATATCGCCGATGTCGTATTTCTTAAATACACTATAAACTTCATCGCCAAGCTTTTCTTTTTCAGCATAGCATTGAATTTTACCACTTTTGTCTTGAATATGAAAGAAAGTTACCTTACCAAAGGATCTATGCCCAACAATTCGCCCTGCAAGGGTAAAAGTTTCCTCTAAATCAAGGAGTTCTTCTGCGCTTGAAGCTTGAAATTCAGCATGGATAGCGGCAGCATCATCTTGCTTTCTAAAATCATTTGGGTAAAGTTGCACATTTAAGTCTAGCAAATCACATGACTTACTCACACAATTCTTTATAACCTCATTAAGCTCATTATGTTTATCCATACTTTGCAAAAGAGGTTGAAAATACGCTACATGTTTTGATTTTGACGCAAGTTTAATGACTTTTGGGGTCGGCGCTTCTTGTTGAGCCACAATATCATCCTTTATTAAACAAAAGAGTTTAAATAGTATAGCGCCCCACTATAAAGGGGCAAGCCCTCTTTTTAAGTTTTTTTTTTACTTTAGTCAATACTTCGATTTTTGTATTTCCTAAAAAAATTATTTTCAAAAAACAAGCTTTTTTTCAATTTAGTTACTCTTATTTGCTATACTTTTACATTATTTCTAGCGAATTTCACGTTTTTTCGATTTAATTGCTTAAATTATTTCAGTGAATTGTACTAAAATTTGTACAAAAAAATAGCATTTCTTCTTTCTTGAGCGCAAAAAATATACGCATTTTTAATATTTTCATAATTTTTTCTTATCATTATAATTATTAACACCCTAGAGCAATTTTATAAAAATACTCTGAGAAACATTGCCTAAAACCTATACTTTATATCGCTATCTTCTTCTTGACAGTTTAAAGCAAAAAGGGCTATTAATAAACAATATTTTT
>CAYJDN010000045.1:0-10587 GCA_964368925.1 uncultured Desulfovibrionaceae bacterium
GAAAGAAAGAAAGAAAGAAAGAAAGAAAGAAAGATGAATAATATTATTATTTCAGATAATAATTGAATAAATAGCTAAAAATTGAATACAAAAAAGCCTGCTTTTACAATCAATCATTTCTATGCACTATAAAAAGATTGAATAAGGCGCAGGCTTTATTTTTTTTAGAAATTAGGGGTACATTCTAAGCTCAAGCCGTTTGGCACAACAAGAACAGGAACTCTTGTTTTACCAATAACATACTTCAAGGCCTTCAAAATAATCAGCACTGATTTTATTAAGAAAGATTTTTGCGTCTTTTTCTGCTTTTTCAAGAACAACAGCTTCGCCGCCTTGTACTTTTGCACGTTCAAACAGATTATCTACACGCGGTAAAGTGTGAAATAAAACAATTTTTGCATTATTAGCTTTTGCTAATTCACTGGTGTAAAATGCAATATCTTCTGCATTTTCTGTAAGGTTTACAGCGCAAAGAATAGTACTAAAAGTAGACATAAAACACTCCTTAAATGGTAAAATGAAATAAATTCTCAAAACACGTATAACATTTTCATTAATACTTTATTTCACACTCTTCTGTCAAGTTCTAGTTGCGATTAAAGCCATTTTAAAGCTCTTCTATATATATATGCGATTTGACTTATGTTCTAAATTAGTGAAAGATACATTAAACAATAATTTAAAAGACTATTTTGTTGAGGAAAGAACATGCAAAATCCAAGAGTAAACTTTCACTGCCATTCTAAATACAGTGACGGTAAGCATTCAATAGCTGAAATATTTGAGAAATTAAAAGAAAATGAAGTTTCATATTTCTCACTTACCGACCATGATAGCATAGAAGGCACTCTTGAAACACATATTTTAGCCAAAGAATATGGCATTCATACATATAATGGTGTTGAATTAACTGTAGATTTATTAGGAAAAACTGACGACGCTTTCTTTCATTTGCTTGCTTATGATTTTGATTTTGAATTATTAAACACTCAATTAGAAGCATTTAATAGAAGTAATGCACCAAAATATGATGATTTCATCAAACAATTAGCCAAAGACGGCATAGTCTTTGATGTTATAAAGCGCAATCCAAAACGTGACTATTTGATTTTTATGGATATATTATTTTCACTTTTTGCTTCTGGGCAAATAAAGAATCGTGCGCATATATTTGATTTACTTCTTAAAAAAGAATATCATAAGTATAGAGATATACGCTTATCTAAAGAAGAATACATAATGCTCATGGTTTAGCTATTTTAGCACATCCATACGATATGTTCAAAGATGGCAACAAATTAGCTGTTTCTGAAAATGAAACAATAAAACTTATTGCAGAATTGAATGAATTAGGACTTGATGGAATTGAAGCATTTTATAGGCCGTATAGTCAAGAGCAAGTAAATAAACTCAATGCTATCGCAAATGATTATAATTTTATTAAATCAATTGGGACTGATTTTCACGGCAGGGAAAGTGACTCTATGTGGCATTTAGTTGAAAACGAAGAAAATCTATTACTCGATCATTTAATTCAAAGAAAAAGTAATAAATAAAAATATAAACTGTAAACAGGTAACAATCGGCAATAAGCATCAGGATACAGGTAACAAGCAATCTGTAATCTGTAAAAAGCAAAAGAATTAATTTAGAAACACACCCTAGAGGCTTATTCTTTCTCGGCTTCAACTATAACAATAGGTTCTTCTTGCGAGCTATCTATAACTGTTCTTTGTGAAACATAATTTATATTTGTGCTACCGTCGTAGAATTGGAAATTGTTCTTTCCTCTTTTCTTTGCGCTATAAAGACCTATGTCCGCATTTTTATATAAAGTTTCAAAATCATCGCCATGCAAGCCATAAAGAGCAATACCAATACTTACCGAAATTTCTACGAAAATATTGTTCTCTTCATAGCATTTGCTGAAATTTTCTAATATATTAGCACATTTTTCAACAACTAACTTTTCGGAAGAAATGTCTTTCATAAATACAAAAAATTCATCGCCACCAACACGCCCAACAACGTCATTGTGCCTAAATAAACCTTTCAGATGTTTTGCAAGTTCAATAATAACTTTATCGCCGTATTGATGCCCAAAAGTATCGTTCAAAGTTTTGAAATTGTCTAAATCAATAATAATAAGGGCATGCTTATCTTTTTTAGAAATAGAACGTGCAATCGTTTTTTTAATCAAGCGCTCTGTCGTGCCTTTATTATAGATATGCGTAAGAGAATCAAGCTCTGACATTGTTCTCAAAAGTTTTGTTTCTCTTTCTTTATTATCAATATTTTCCATAAATCCTAAGGCTCTATCATAAAAATTGCCTTTTTTTGAAAGAGGAACGATAGAGAACGAACACCAAACAGGATCTTTGCCATGCAATAATACACGCAATTTCATATCAGAAACTAAGTCCCCTTTGCGCAATATAGCAATAGCCTCTCTCGCCTTTTCTAAGTCATCAGCGTGCACATATTCTTGGAAATAATCTTGCGTAATAGAAATCACATTCATGTCCCTGCCGAAAACTTCCTTCAAATTACCCGAGATTTTCACTTGGTTTTGGTTGAAGTCCCACTCTAAAATATAACGCTTTGTTTGTGCAGCGAGAAAACGAATATTTTTTTCATCTTCTTCAGCTAATCTAGTCAAAGCCCTTTGAGAACGATAGACCCAAATTAGAAACATCAAAAAGACAAAACCAACGTGCACAATAAGAGTGATAGATATTTCTAATATTTCATCAACTTCTTTGCTTATTATCTCATCTGGAATAACACTTAAAAGCATCCAACCATTAATATCAATTGGAGTTACAAAAGCTGTGCGAGTTTCACCACTTAGCCCATAGCGAGTAAAAAATTCACCTCTGCTTCGAATGCCACTTATAGCTTTTTGTGCTGAATAGTTTGGCAAATATTCAACCTGCCAAAGAGCCTCATAAAGCGACCTATCCATCAAAAACATATTATCAGCATCACTAAATGCTATATATCGGCCACTTGAATCAACAATTTGAAAATAACCATTTGTATTTTGGAAGATTTTTTCAAAATAATCTGAAAGCACATCTGTAGTAAGTATGCCTAAAACATAGGCAAGCACTTTGCCTTCGTCGTCTAATAAAGGAACATTCACTGAAACGACATATTTCTGTAGAAAAATATCAAAATACAAGTCGCTTATAAATGTTTTTTTCTGTTTCATTTGCGTAGTGAAACTATAATGCTCTGTAGGCAAAAAAGATTCTTGATTGCTAATAAAGGCGCGGTCATCTGGCAAAACAACTGCCATAGCCACAAAATCTTCCATCTGAACTAAACCAGTTATAACGTCTTCAAATTGCTCAAAAGTATAGTCATCGTCACGAAAGAAATCAACGGTAATTTGCAAAAAATTTATGTATTTACTAAAAGCAACCTCAATAGAATTTGTGTTATTATAGCCAATTGATCTCAAGTCAGATTCAAATTCATTTCTTCCATAACGATTTATTTCAATGAAAAAAAGTACACTTGAGCCAACAAGCCATGTTAACAAAATAAACATTTGTATATATGCATAAATGCTTACTTTTCTCAGTGAAAAAGCTTTAAGTTTACATTTTTCTGTCAAAATAAACCTCATTGTAAAACAACAAACCATATTAATTACTAAATTAACAATAAAAAAAACTATTATATTTGTCAAGTTTTATATGCGATTATCACGCTATATACTATTAAAACATGCTTCGAAACTCATTATTATATTCTTTATATTAAAAAAAATTCTTTTTATTTTAGATATATAAATAAATAATAAAAAATTCAAAACAATTATCTTTATACCCTAAATGATTTTATTAATTAGGCGTATTTATAATTAAGATTTTTATAAATGGTGCATCAATACGCAAATAATAGTAATAGTAATTTTTCGCATCAAAGAATAAAACTTAACTATAGCACATAAACACTTGATTTCACTATTTCTTTAATTATCTTTCTTGCTTGACAATTAGCTTACACTTATTATAAATTGTAATATGGTTAGGATAGTTTTTTTAGAAAATTAATTTTTAAACATTTTAGACTATTTAGTTATGTATTATTATGAAGTATAGAATTTTTTTTGCAATGATTTTTTTAGCGCTTACGATGTTTTTGGACTTTCTTTCTCCAAACATTGTCTGTGCTAATGAGCAAAGCTCTGATAATATTATAACAAGCACCCGTACTTTTTCTGATTTTAGTGTAGACACGCATGGACGCATGCAAGACAATAGTCAGCAATTACAAAAATTATCTAATCCTTTAGAGGGCGTAAAACTTGTACGTGAACAAAATGGCTCAAAGCCCATTATAACAGTAGGTTATGAAAGAGGTTTTGGTATTGTTGCTGATCCTGACTCTTATAACACCAAGGGTTATGGCCATGATTTGCTTATTCGCCTTGGGCATTATGCTGGTGTAGAATTTGAATTTATTGAAATAAATGGTTCAGTTATGGAAGCTGTAAAAGATGGCCTTGTCGACATGGGCGGTCTTTATTCAATATCAGAAAAAAGAGCTAATGAAGTTGTCTTTGGAAATCACCCTGTTCACATCAGTCAATATGGCCTTACCACAAAAAGCGATAAACACTATTATTATGATGATCCTCCAAGCATTGACGGTAAAGTGGTTGCTACTTTTGAAGACAACCCCGGCAATACTTTCCTTAATAACTATCTAAAACAAAACAATATTTCTGTAAATTATGTTTATGGAGATTTACAAAATTTCACAAATCTAGACGCTGATTTCTATCTCTTGCCCTCTATAAAATATACAAATGAAGATTTCTACAGTATTCTCAATCTCGATTTGAGATATGTCTTTTTCTTTGCTCAACTTGGCAATGAAAAATTGATGAATTTTATAGATACTCAATTACGTGGTCTTTTTATTGACAATGCGTCTTTCCAAGATGAACTTGCGCTTAGATACAGGCGCTTAGGCAATGAATTTAGAAATAGAGCCCTCACTCGTGCTGAAACGCAATTGCTTACAGATAAAACTTTTACAGTTGGCTATAATGTTGATCATGCCCCTTATCAATCTGCGGGAGCGCAAGCCGAAGCGACTGGTATGAGCGTAGATTATATGAATATGCTCGCAAAGCAATACGGCTTCAATGTTGAATACAAAGGCATACCAAATCAAGCTAAATTGGAAGATTATGAAGATATTGATATTCTTATTTCTATTATAGGCCCAAGAGATATTATTGATAAACATTATGTAAAAACGGCAAGTTACGATATTCTTGATATGATTATTGCTTTCCATGACAGGCATGCAGTAAACATTTCAGATATGGAATGGGGTCATGGTTTGCCACAAGATGCGAAAATTGGTGTTTTGGATTATACAAATTTCAAGCATTCTGATTTTACTTTTGAATTTCCCAATGCGCAATTAATGACATACTATAACTTTGCTGATTTGCTTGAAGATTTTGAACAAGAAAAACTTGATGCGGCAATATTGACAAATTTTGGTGGCAATACGGTTGCTCTTTCCATGGCCAATAGGGCACAGCAAGAGGCCATTTTATTACCTCTTGAATTAAAATTCTATATTTCAAAAAAAATAGATGAGCAATATATCGAAATTTTTGATACAATTATCAATAAAACTCCAGAAATAGTTATTGAAGAAATAAAAGTTAGCACTATGGCGCAATACCACCCTAAATTTGGCAGTGCGCAATTTATTCGTCAAAACATACACTACATCATTATAAGTGCGCTCACGCTTCTAGCTTTTATAATTGGTTTAATCATACTTATACGTCAGCGTTCTGCCATTACTTTCCTTGCCAAAGACGACTTAACTCTTCTAAATTCAATTTCAGATTTTACTAGAAAAGTAGACAATATACTTGCTAAAGCTAGCCCGAATGAATATGAAATAATTGTTATAGACATTGATTATTTCAAGCTCATCAACAATTATTATGGCACAGAGAGTGGCACAGCGGTCATTATATCTATGGCTGACACGTTAAAAGAAATTTATAAAGACACAGAAACGCTCATCGCTCGTCGTTCGGCTGAAAAATTTCTCATATTCAAGAAAGTAGCCGTGGGCAAAGAGATTCTAGATATAGTAGAAAATCATTTAATCCCTAACATCAAAAATATTATTGGTTCTGGCTATTCTTTGCATATGTCTATTGGTAGTTGCAAAAATTTAGATCCTAATCTAAGAATGATTCAACTCGCTGATTATGCCAATATAGCTCACAATAAGGCGAAAGAAGCGCATAAGACATGTTATGAAGAATTTAGCGAAGACATGCTTAAAGAAACAAGTGCCATACTTGATATTATTTATCGCATGGAGCATGCCCTACAAAATGATGAATTTGTGGTACATTTCCAACCGAAAATTGGTTTAAACAATCTTGAAATTGTTGGTGCAGAGGCACTTGCACGCTGGATTCCTCCAATTGGCGACCCTATTTACCCTAGTCTTTTTATTCCTGTTATGGAAAACAACGGATTTATTTCGCAATTAGAGCTTTATGTTTTTGAATATGTTTGCTCTTTCTTACAAAAACATTCGCAAAACATGGCTATGCCTAAGATTGCAATCAATGCTTCACCTGTAACTTTAGCAGATGCAAAGCAGATTAAAAAGCTTATGCTTTTGCTTGAAAAATATAAAATCAAGGCTTCACAAATAGAAATTGAAATTTCTGAATCTGGCATGGCAGAATTTGAAGACACAATGCCAGTGATAATAAAAATACTTAGAAAAATTGGATTTACAGTCGCTATGGACGACTTTGGCACAGGCAATTCTTCCCTTAATCGATTAGGCTTATTAGAAGTTGATGTTTTGAAACTAGATAAGGCTTTCTTAGATTATAATGTTGCCTCTAAGCGTGGCTCTGCGGTAGTTAGGAATATTATTGTTCTTGCAAAAGAATTAGGTATGACAATTGTTGCAGAGGGGATAGAAAACAAGGAACAAGCGAAATGGTTACTAAGCTTAGGCTGTAATGAAGCGCAAGGCTACTATTTTGCTAAAGTACTAGAAGAAGCTGAATTTACAAAGCTTCTTATGGGGAACAAGAAATATACTCTATAAATACGTATGTTTCTTATAAATGGTGAACACAATGAGTATTGCAGATAATAAATTTATGAATGCGCTATTGAATTTTGATAGCGAAGGGATAGCAAGAGCACTAAGAGAGGGAGCAAATATAAATCAAGCTTTTAATAATGGGCTTACAGCTCTTGTGCTCGCTTCTAGCAAAGGCAAAACCAATGTTGTTGAGCTTCTCCTGAAAGAAAATGCCGCCATTGATTTACCCGACAATGACAATAAAACTGCGCTCATGCACGCCACTATCAATGGTCATACTGACATAGTAAAGCTCTTATTAGCACATGGTTCAGATGTTGAATTGCGAGCAAACGATAATAAAAATCCACTCATGCTTGCCGCTGAAAATGGAAATAAAGAACTTATTGATACTTTAGTCGGTGCAGGAGCGCAATTAGAAGTAAGAGATGCAGACGAAAGAACCCCGCTCAATTTAGCCGCCTCCAAGGGAGATACGAATGCCCTGAAATTTCTCATAGCCCAAGGCGCTGATATTGAAGCAAAAGACTCGCAAAACCGAACACCTCTTATGCAGGCTTGTGCGAATGGTCTTTTTGATAATATGCAAATACTTATTGAAGCAGGCGCAAATATTGATGCTACCGACTCAAAACACATGACTTCAAACTTACGTGCGGCTTCTAAAGGGCAAGCTGAAATTATTTCATTTTTAATCAAGAATGGCGCTGATATAAAAGCAAGAGATAGCATGAACAGAACAGCACTCATGCACGCTTGCGCAAGTGGTCAACTTGATGCCGTACGCTTACTCATTTCTCTTGGCGATAGAGTTTTTTCTAAAGACGAGCAAGACTGGACACCTCTTCACCATGCCGCCGCTAATGGACACACAGAAGTTATTGAATATCTTCTTACACAAGGCGCAAAAATCAATGAAAAGGATAATAAAGGGCAAAGTCCAATCTTTTATGCGGCAAGTAATGAACACCATGAAGCTTTGAAAACACTTATTTCTAAAGAAGCTGATGTCGACTTTAAAGATTTTAATAATATGACTCCCCTGCTCTATGCTTCAGTCAAAGGCGACATTCCTGTTATCAATGCACTTATTAGAGCAAAAGCTAAGCTTGAAGTAGAAGATAATGCAGGTAGAACGCCCTTGCTTCTTACAGCGGCAAAGGGTTATAATGATGCAGCTAAAGCACTCCTTGGCGCTGGTTCGAATATAGATGCTAAAGATAAAAACAATAATACGGCTCTAGCACTTGCAACAAGGGCAAAACACTATCAAATGATTGCTATTCTTTCATCGTATGGCGCTGATATTGCCCATGTTGGCAGTGACAGAATGCACCCTATTTTTTCAGCAATCAAAGATCAAGACTTAGAAGCAGTTAAAGCGCTGCTCCAAACAGAAGTTGACTTAGAAATGCGCGACAGTCATGGCAGAACACCATTAATTCACGCTTTTAATGTGAAAAATTTAGACATAGCTCAAGTGCTTCTAGATTCAGGAGCAAATATCAACGGAAGAACTTCTTCAGGTTCAAGCCCTCTTTTACATTGCGCAACAAAAGGCTACTTAGATGGCGTAAATTTTCTCCTTGATAGAGGCGCAAACATGGAAGCACAAGATGCCACAGGCTCAACAGCGCTCTTTCATGCTACTGCATATTCACACCATTCTGTTGTAAATGTTCTCATCAAAAGAGGCGCAAATATTGAAGCAAGAGATAAAAAAGGAAGAACGCCATTAATGCACGCTACAGTGCAAAGCTCAACTGAATCGCTCATACTGCTACTTGATGCAGGCGCCAATATTGACGCTGTTGACAAAAGAAATACGAATGCACTCATGTATGCATCACTCATAGGCGATTCAGCGGCCAGTAGGATACTTATTGAACGCTCTGCAAATCAATCAAGCGCAACAGCAAGCCTCATCACTCCTATGCACTATGCCGCTCTTGGTAATGACACAGAAACTATCAAAATGCTTTTAGAAAACGGCGCTGATATTGATGCAAAAGACCATGAAAATAGAACACCACTAATATATGCCGCTCGTAGACAACATCTAAGAACAATCATACTTCTCATTAAAAATAATGCAGATGTAGACGTCATTGACCATACTATAGGTACAGCACTCATGCGAGCCGCTTTTAAAGCCGATCTTGCAGTGCTGGAACTTTTATTAGAAAATAAAGCTAATCCAAATAAAAGAGGAAAAGGCGGCGCAACTGCGCTTATGTATGCAGCAGAAAATGGAAATCTTGACGTAATTCAAATGCTTTTGAACAATTATGCAGAAATAAATGAGCAAGATTTACTTGGGCAAACAGCACTCATGCACGCTGTTTTACAAAAAAAAGCACCAGCAGTAAAATTTTTGCTCAGTCACGGTGCAAATGCTGATTTAGTTGATAGAGAAGGAAAAACTGCTTATCAGCACGCCTTAGATAGTAAACACGAACATATTATTAAAATATTCAAATTCTTTGAACTCTATGGACGAGTGCCAACAAGATACGAAGTCCCACACCCTATGCTTGCAAAGAAATTAGAAAAAAATAATGAAAGATTAACTAAAAATTCTGAAAGTAATGTTACAAGACGTAAACTTACAGGAAAAGTTGAAATCAAACCTAATCCGACTTATGAAAATAATCCGCACTTTTCCCTTACCGCACCAACAAATGTTTTAAATTCCTTACGTAAAGTATTGAATTTCTTCATGCCAAAAGAAAGTAATCAAGAAAAAATTCTAAGATTAAACAATCTAGCTTCAAATAATTCTCAAATACCGCCAAAAGTAGACTCTTTTGCTCGCTTTGATACAGGCAATAACGAAGCAATGGCAAGCAATGACAAACAAGCAAGCAATGATAGTAATGGGCAAGCTACTCATTCACAAGTTTCAAATTCTGATGATTTAGTTCTACTTGCCGAAAAAAAGAAAGCAAAACCGTCCCCACAGGTCGCCGCGCAAGGCAAAATCTACCAATCAAATAACACCAGTTCCACTGAAAAAGCACAAGATAATACACAAGTGCAAACACAAGAACCAGTCAAAGTTCAACCCAAACGTGTAAATCCTTTACTCGAAATTGTGCAAAAATATTACTCTTCAGTATTCAATAAAAATTCCTACATCACTCCTGAAATACCTGAAAAGAAATTAAAAAAAGCTATCTCTTCGCTCGCTAATGCCGAATTACAAAACGACGAAGTATTTTGCATACTAGACAAATCACTTTGGGGCTCAGCAGACTCAGGAATGCTACTCTCTAATAAAGCATTCTATTACCGAGAAAAATTCAAAAGAACACTCGAAATTCGCTACGCCGATGTAAAACATCTAGAATATAGAGAAAGACTCAGCTACAGCGAGCCAATAGAAGTCGTTATCATAGAAACTCACAGCGACACACTCATGCTCAAAGCTTCAAGCGAAATCAACCTTCCCGCTTTCTC
>CAYJDN010000046.1:0-6774 GCA_964368925.1 uncultured Desulfovibrionaceae bacterium
GTTTCCAAAGGGGCCACCGCTCCTTTGGCCGTCGGAGACAAAAAAATAAAAAAACTTAGAACCAGCAAAAACTTAGAACCAGCAAAAACTTTGATCAGCGACAATTATTTGAAAAATCGAACGAAGCCAATAATGTATTGTGTGTATTAAGCCTTTTGCCTTAGAAATATCTCAAAATCTATACTATTAAATCCACCCTAAAACATTGACATTTTGAACTATACAAGGAATAATGACATACTTTATATTGAGGAATGAATATATGTCTTTATCGAAAAAAGAGATGGTGAAAGTGTACGCTTGCGGTGTTGCTATGGGTGCAGCTGATGTTGTGCCCGGTGTTTCAGGCGGCACAATAGCTTTTATTACAGGAATTTACCATAATTTGCTTATGGCAATACAGGCTTTTGACAGAAAATTTTTCCAATTATTTTTTACAGCAAAATTCAAACAAGCTTTAGGGCAAATTCCTTTTGATTTTCTTATTCCTTTATTATTAGGAATTCTTACTTCGATTGTTTCGCTTGCAAATGTGATAATATATCTGCTTGAACATAAACCTCTTATGATTTGGACATTTTTTCTTGGACTTATACTTGGTTCTACTTATTTATTAGCTAGGGAATTGCCAAAGAAGAACGTTTTTTCTTATATCATATTTTTCTTAGGTTTTCTTTTGGCTTTATCTTTGTCGTATTTGCCGAGTATGCAAATGCCAAATGGATTTTTGTATACAATGATTGCTGGAGCGATTGCTATTTCAGCAATGATTTTACCTGGAATTTCAGGTTCTTATTTGCTTGTTATCATGGGCAAATACGATGTAATTATTAATGCAGTTGCTCATTTTGATGTGATGACATTGGGTGCATTTTTGATAGGTGCTGCACTTGGTTTATTGAGCTTTGTACGTATAGTAAATTTTGCGCTTAAGCGTTTTTATTCTGGTACAATTGCCTTTTTGACAGGTATTATGCTAGGTTCTTTGAGGCATATTTTGATGCAAATTCCTTCACCAGCGGGCGTTGGCGATGTGTTGACAATTATAATTTTTACACTAATTGGTATTGCTATTCCTTTAGTGTTGAATAAGCTTGCAAATAAATAATAGATTTGACGACTTAAGCATTTTAGTTTATTTTTTTATAAATAATTAAAAAGAAGAAATATTATGAATATAGAAGAAGCATACCATTCCTCTGAGCATTGCCAGACTTTTATTAAAAAAATTGAAGAAAACATGGAAAAAATTGGGCGAGAAGTACGCTTTATGGAAGTGTGTGGCACGCATACTGCATCATTATTTCAATCTGGCTTACGCTCTTTATTACCAAAGTCATTATACCATATCTCAGGGCCTGGTTGTCCTGTTTGTGTAACGCATGAATCGGAAGTGGAAACATTTTTGTCGCTTGCTGCTTTAGAAAATACTATTATAGCCACTTTTGGCGATTTAATCCGTGTGCCAAATGGTAGTGGGACGAGCTTGCAAAATGCAACATTTGGAAATAATTCAAGATTAGAAATCATTTATTCTCCACAAGATGCGCTTATTCTTGCAGAAAATAATCCACAACAACATGTAATTTTCCTTGGCATTGGTTTTGAGACTACAGCTCCAATTATAGCAGCTACGATTATGCAAGCAAAAGCGCAGAATATAAAGAATTTTTCTGTTTATTCTTTGCATAAAATAGTTGCTCCAGCCTTGCATGCTTTATTAACTGAGGAACAAGACGAAAAAATACTAGTACCATCAATTGATATTTTCTTATTGCCTGGCCATGTGGCTTGTATAACAGGTGTAGATTATTTTGATTTCATTGCTCAAGATTACCAAAAGCCTGCTATTGTAGCTGGTTTTGAAGCAGTTGATATGGCATACGCTATTTATTTAGCTCTTGAACAAATGGTTGAGGGGCAAGCAAAAATTGAAAATGCGTATACAAGAGTAGTAAAAAACGATGGCAATCCACGAGCTTTGACTATTATGAATCAAGTTTTTGAAGTACAAGATGCCTCTTGGCGTGGACTTGGAAATATTCCTGCAAGCGGATTGAAAATTCGTGAAGAATATAAAGAATTTGATGCTATACATAGATTTAACATAGAAATTGTAGCTTCAAAGCCGACGCCTTGCCGCTGTGGTTCAGTGCTTAAAGGACATATACAACCTACAGAATGCCCGCTTTTTGCTAAAGCTTGTACTCCACAAAAACCTTTAGGCCCTTGCATGGTTTCAACTGAGGGCGCTTGTGCCTCTTATTACCGCTACGTTGGTATTTAATAATTATTATAAGGATATAGAATGCAAACCCTTTCTTTAGATGCTGGCTCTGGTGGAAGAGCTTCACAAAGACTTATACAAGATTTATTTTTGAAATATTTCAACAATCCTGTGCTAAATACTATGAATGATGCAGCTTTATTAGAGTTAAAATCGCCTTTAGCTTTTAGTACAGATTCTTTTGTTATCACTCCTTTAGAATTTAAAGGCGGAAATATCGGTAATTTAGCTGTGCATGGCACTGTGAATGATGTGGCTATGCTTGGAGCAAGACCACGATATATTTCAACAGCTTGCATACTTGAAGAGGGGCTTGACCTTGCTTTATTAGAGCGCATTGTTGCTTCTATTGCGAAAGCGGCAGAAGAAGCAAATGTGATTATAGCCACTGGTGATACTAAAGTTGTGCCAAAGGGTGCTTGCGATAAAATATTTATAAATACTACAGGTATAGGCGAAATTTTGGTAGACACTCCACCTTCTGGCGACAGGGCTAAGGACGGAGATGCAGTGCTTATTTCTGGCAATTTGGGTGATCATGCACTTGCAATTATGGCTGCTAGGGAGAATTTTTCATTTATACAAACAATTTCTTCTGATTGTGCTTCCCTTAATCATATCATTGAAAAATTAGTCACTTCGATTTCTAGTGTTCATGTTTTGCGTGATCCTACTCGTGGTGGGCTTGCGACAACTTTGGGTGAAATTGCAGGGCAATCGAATGTTGATATTGTGCTTGACGAAAAAGCAATTCCTGTTGCTAAAGATGTTTCTTCTGCTTGTGCTTTACTAGGCTTAGACCCGCTTTATTTAGCAAATGAAGGGAAATTTATTTGTATTTTACCTCAAGAGGACGCACAAAAAGCGCTTGAAATTATGCAATCTTTTGAAGAAGGAAAGAATGCAAAAATTATTGGTAGAGTGCAAGAAAGTAAGGGTAAGGCTAAAGTTTCATTAAGAACACATATCGGCGGTGAACGCTTATTGCCTATGCTTGAAGGTGCGCAATTGCCTCGTATTTGCTAGAATGTGTTTCTAAATTAATTCTTTTGTTCTTTTGTGATATAGCCAAAATTTCTTCTATAAGCTAAAATTAGCTGTATTACTAAGTTCTGATTTTAACAACATGAGGCATCGTCAAAAATTTTTCTCTTTCGGTCATTTATGTTAGATAAACTCTCTCAAGAGAAAAATTTTGTTCCTTGCAAAAAAACAAAAGCTCTTAATTTAGAAACACATTCTAGAACGATACACAAAGCAATATTTTATAACAAAAAAAAGCGGATTTTATATGAAATCCGCTTTTTATATTTTTATGCAAAATATTATAATTATTATTTATTATTTTGTCTATTTATAATCTATTGATTATTTATTTTGTTTTAAACTTTCTTCAATGAGGGCATGCGCTCTTTGAGCAAGGTAGGTCACTTCAGGTTTTGAAATTTGATCATCAGCGCCTACGGAATCGCCTTTATGTCTTAATTTATCGGTAATGAGCGAAGAGAAGAGGAGCACAGGGAGTTGTTTTAATACAGGATCTTCTTTTACTCGTTTACACAGGTTATGTCCGTCCATTGCTGGCATTTCTATGTCAGATACTAAAACATTTATATAATCAGTGATTGGCTTTTCTTCACGGGCAGCTAGTTCACGCAATTGCACCAATCTATCCCAAGCTTCTTTACCATTGTTTGTGGTTTCAACTTCGAAATTGGCTTTTTGTAAAAGATCTTGAAGCATAGAGCGGATAAGAGAAGAATCGTCGGCTACAAGGACTCTATAGACATGCTTTTTACTAAAATCAATATTTGGATTGAGTTTTAGGCTTAAGCGTGGGTTTAAGTCTGCAACAATTCTTTCAAGGTCAAGCAAGAAGATGAGGTGGTCTTCAATTTGAACCATACCAGTAATGGTGTTTTCCACAACTGCGCTCATATAGCGGTTTGGTGGCTCTACTTGTTCCCATGAAATACGGTGAATACGGTTCACACTTGAAACCATAAATGCTGTTGTAACGGCGTTAAATTCAGTTACAACAACCTTCATATCATCAGCTTCTACAGCTTTTTTATTGAGCCACAGGCTTAAGTCTACTAGAGGTATAATTTGGTCACGTAGGTTGAAAGCGCCAAGTACCGCAGGATGTTGCACTTCTGGAAGAGAAGTGATTTTCTGCATACGAATAATTTCAAGTACTTTTGCTACGTTCACTCCATAGTATACACGGTATACTTTGCCGTCATCGCCAATTTCATCTAAATAAAATTCAACAATTTCAAGTTCATTTGTTCCAGCTTCAAGCAAAATATTAGTTTGCGACATGTTCTTCTCCAATAATTCAACGATTATAGGTTTTTATAAAGCATAGGCTTCAAGGAAGTGTTTAACTTCCTCAATATATCTTTTCGGCGTAGATGCTCCAGCCGTTAGGGCAATTTTGAAATTTCTTTGTATTTTTTCTAAATCTAGTTCAGCAAGTGTTTCTATGTGAGTGGTGGGAACATCAAAAGAAGCGGCTATTTCAGCTAATCTGCGTGTATTACCACTGTTCTTACCTCCAATAACTATAAATAAATCAACACTATTGGCCAAAGCTCTTACAGCTTCTTGTCTTTCTTTTGTAGCGTCGCATATTGTGTGCAAAATTTCAACATTTCCTTTGCAGTTTTCTTTTATTTTTTTTACAAAGGAAGTAAAAATCTCTATGTCTTGAGTGGTTTGTGCTGCTAATACAACATTTTGCGGTAAGTTTCTAAGTTGGGAATAAATGTCTTCGGGTTTAGAAAAAACAATATATGGAATAGCTGAATACGACAAAAGCCCTTGTACTTCGGGGTGCTCCTCTTCACCATACAGCAGAAGCAGTGAATTTTCAACAGCTAAATTTGTAGCTTTTTCAAGAGCAAGTTGCGCTTTTTTCACTTTTGGACATGTGGCGTCTATAATCTTATACGCTTTTTGTGAAGCTTTTATTTCATCTTCACGCCTTATACCATGCGCTCTAATGATAACATACATATCATCTTCAATTTCATCTACGCTAGAAAGTATGCGCACATTTTTTGCCTCATATTCAGCCAATACTTGCGGATTATGAATAATTGGGCCAAGAGTTGCAACTTTAGTATTTGTTTCGGCTTTCAATATGGCAGAATCAAGCTTTTTCAAGGCTAAATCAACTCCCATGCAGAAACCAGCGTATTTTGCTATTTCAACTTGCATTATCTTTCCTTTTTGAATTTCTTTATAAATGGATTTAGAATGAGAAGCACATCATTTTTTGCCAAATTCCAAGCAAAGAGAAGCCATAAGAGACTAAATGTGATGCCAGAGATACATATTTCTGCTATTCTTTGTAGTATTAGGGAATATTCTATAAAATAGACTGCAAAGAAATTGCCTGCGTACCACGCAAAAAAACTTGGTGGAAGCGCTAAAAATAAGGCTTTTAAAAAATATTTTAATGTGTCTATTGGTAAAGTGGAAGGAAATTTCTTTTGCCATACATATATAAGGAGTAGGGTATAGACGCAAAGAGAAAAAGTGGTGATGCTTGAAACAATAAATGCGCCATATAGAGGCACAAATTTAATATAGAGCGGCAAAACGCAAATGGTTGCAAAAGTTCCTACCAAAGCAGGGGTGATTGTGTTTTGTCTTGCGTAAAAGGCACGGCCTATAATTTGCTGTATAGCCCAAAATGGGACTGATAAAAGCATAATTTGTAACAGTAGAGCGCCTTTTGATGTATATTCAGAAGAAAAAAGGCCGCCTTCAAAAATCAAACCTAATATATTTTCAGCTTGTACAATCATAAAGGCTGAAATGGGGATAATAAGTATGAGGGAAGATTGCAAGGCTGTACTTAGAGTTTTTTTAAATTCTTCCTCTTTACCTTGTGCTATAAGTGTGGCCAAGAAAGGGAATGAGGCCAAAGCGCCAGCTTGAGCAACAACGCCAACTGGCACAAGCATGATGCGTCTTGCATAATTGAGTAAACTTACAGCTCCTTCACCTGAAAGAGAGCCAAATATTCTTACAAATTGTTCATCTAAAATAACAACAGATTGTCCAAGCATTAATGGTAATGCAAGGATTAAAAACGGTTTGAAATCTTTGTGGCTAAGCGAAAATTTTAAATGTAATTCATTCTTTTTTACAGCATATAAAGGAAGCAAGAATGCACCAAAAAAAGCTCCAAATAATACGCCATAGCAAAAACCTTCCATGCCTTGAGCAAGGCCAAGTTTTGGCATGTATATACCAAAAAATAAGATTGCTCCATTATATATCAAAGGCATAAGCGCAGGAACGAGAAATTCACGTCTTATATAAAGTATAGCAGAGAGGCAAGCGCCAAGGAGGAAGAATACTTGTGCAAATATTATTATTCTTAAAAAATAGGCTAGTCTTATTTGATTTTCTATATCAAAACCAGGAGCAATATATTTTACAAGTTGTGGTGCAAAGATAAAGGCGAGGAT
>CAYJDN010000046.1:6784-10156 GCA_964368925.1 uncultured Desulfovibrionaceae bacterium
GGATAGAGAAAAAAGATATGGCAATTCCAGCCCAAGTAAAGACTGTACCAAAAAAAAGCCATGAATCTTTAGTGCTTGAATCTTTTTGATTACTTGAATTTTCCTTGTTATTTATATTATTATGAAGGTTTATCTTATTGTTTAATGTCACTTCATCTTCAAATTTTTTTGCTAAAAATGGGATAAGCGTGATTGATAGATAGCCACCAGCAAGTAAATAATTGATAAAGTCAGGTATGACAAAGGCAGTAAAGTATATATCGGCTTCAGCCCCAATACCATACTGCCATGAAATCACTTTATCACGAATAAGCCCCATGAAGCGTGACAAAAGTACACTTATAGCCATAATAAGCGCAGCTATACCCATGCTTGATTTCATTACTTATTCGCTCTATTTCGCTTATACTAAAGCAAGATCTATGCTAGGAAAAATTCCAAACTGTTTCGCATATCTTTGTTTGAAGGTCACTTCGCTAAACATATGTTCTTGTGTGCCTGCTTGCTCAACGCAATATGACGCAATTGTAGAGGCAATTTGCATTGATTCTACAATGTCAAGGCCGCAATGTATGCCTTTAAGTAAACCAGCACGATAAGCGTCACCGCAACCAGTTGGATCTTGCACATTTTCTATTTTAATGGCTGGAACCATAATAGATTCACCTATATTTTTCCCTTCAACTGATGAACCTTTTTCGCCATAAGTAGTGATTAAATAAGGAACTTTACTTGCTAATTCTTGACGAGAAAGATTAAGGTTTGAACATATTTTTGTTATTTCATAATCATTTCCTATAAGAATTTCACACATGTCAACGGCTTCAGATAAATGCTCGTGTGGAAATACAACAATTTGTTGACCTGGATCAAAAATAGTCTTTGTGCCATTTTCTGCATAGTAGCGAGCAAGAGAAATCATGTCGTCAATATTTCCAGGCGAAATAATAGCCCAATCTTTTTCTTTGTTTGGCTTAGGATAGAAGGCAGGATTAAGAGGAATTGCCATAGCGGCTGGCGAAAAGGCCGTAATTTGATTTGCAACTAAATCAGTATTGATATAACATGAAGCTGTAAAGGCGCTTTCTTCAACATGAATAAAGTCTAGAGGAATTCCTAGATATTCAAAAGCTTTAGCATATTGAGTGAAATCGCTGCCTACAGAGGTGTAGACATAAGGCTTTTCACCAAGCAGAGCAAGGTTATAAGCAATATTACCAGCTGTGCCACCACGGCGCTCTATAACTCTATCAACTTGGAAAGAAACGTTTAAAATATGTAATTTTTCTGGTAAGATATGGTCTTCAAATTTTCCAGGGAAAGTCATAATGCGATCGTATGCAATAGATCCAGAAATATGTATCATAATATACCTCTTTCGATTTAATTTATAAATATCGTAATCATCTATAAATATATTTAATAATTGTCCGATATAGTTTGAGTAAAAGAAATTTTATTCACTCACTTGAAAGAGTAATGAAAAATCTAAAAAAATGCAAGAGTTAACTAAGCATGACAGCAAAAGACCTTAAAATCAGAAAAGAGCGTGCCATAAAGGTAATGATTGAATTGAATGCACGCTATTTAGAACCAAAACCCCTTTTGAATTCAAATTCGCCTTGGGAATTATTAGTGGCTACGGTTCTTGCGGCTCAATGCACTGATGCTAGGGTAAATTTAGTTACTCCAGCCTTATTTGAGCGATTTCCTACGGTAGTTGACTTTGCTAGTGCTGATATTGTAGAAGTAGAAGAGTTAGTACGCTCGACTGGATTTTATCATAATAAGGCGAAAAACATTATAGCAAGCGCAAAAATTATTAGTAATGATTATAACAATGAAGTGCCTGCAACTATGAAAGAGCTTGTGAACCTTCCAGGACTTGGAAGAAAAACGGCAAATTGTGTTTTGCATGGAGCTTTTGGAATAAATATCGGCATTGCTGTCGATACGCATGTAAAAAGAATTTGTTATAGGCTTGGATTAACTAAAGAAATTGACCCTGATCTTGTAGAAAAAGATTTGTTGCAAGTTTTTGACGAAAGTGAATGGGGCAATGTGAATCATAAGATGGTGTGGTTTGGACGTGAAGTGTGTATTGCACGCAAGGCTTTGTGCGAAAGCTGTGAGATGCAATTTTTCTGCCCGAAAATTTTAAAATAATAGGTTGATACTGTGAATACAAATACTCCAAATGTTCATTTTGAAGACAAGGAACTAGAATTACTTGAATTTTATATTGATTATGAAGAAGAAGTAAATTCAGTTAAAGAAATTCATCGTGTAAACTACGGGATAAATCTTGCGAAAATTGTTGAGGTTATCCATTGTCCTGACAAGCTCACTTCTTTCCCACATAAAGGGCATAAGGCGAGCATAGGCTCTTTTAATTTGCGTGGACAAATTGTTTCTATTATTGATCTTGCTTTGTGGTTAGACATTCCAACTCGTCCAGAACACAAAAGAAAAGTCATTATTCTAAACTATTGTGGAAAACCGACTGGATTTTTAGTGTGTGATTTAAGTTCAATCCACCATTTAACATGGGCAGATGTTATGGCGCCGAATGAATATGTGGGCAAATTTTCTGACAACACTATTATTGGTGTTATTCAAAAAGAAAAAAAGCTTATATTTATGCTTGACGTGGAACAAATTCTTGCATCTATAAATCCATCTTTGAGTTTACAAGATATGAAATTTGGAGAACAGCCACTTCTTGAAGATGCTGGTAATTATACAATTATGATTGCTGAAGATTCTTCGCCAATTAGAACGATCATTGGTCGTAATATTGAGGGGGCTGGCTTTAATGTTTTGAAGACGGTTTCTGGTAGAGATTGCTATGATGAATTGATAAAATTGAAAAATAAATCTATTCAAGAGGGTGTGAGCATTAGGAATTATGTAGACGCCATTATTAGTGATATTGAAATGCCTGAAATGGACGGCTATGCTCTTACTAAAAAAGTGAAAGAAGATGATGTGTTGAAAGAACTTCCAGTTATTCTTTTCTCTTCATTAATCACTGAAACTATTTTAAAAAGAGGCAAGGAATTAGGTGTTGCTGCACAAATTTCTAAGCCAGATTTACCAATGCTTGCGCAAACTCTCACTGATATTATTAAAGCTCAAGATAAAAAATAAAGCAAAACAAGTTTCTATAGCATTTATAAAACATACGATATCATTATATATTATAAAGAATGGGCTTATAGCATATTCTTTATAATATTGAGTTTAAAAAATCCCTATTTTCCCTTATGCTTTCTTGTCCTCTTTTTTTAGAATAGTCATGTAGCGCTACTACACTTCTATCCTAAAAAAATATGACGCCTTGCCTAAGAAAAAATATAAATTTTTTATTGA
>CAYJDN010000047.1:0-8930 GCA_964368925.1 uncultured Desulfovibrionaceae bacterium
AGCAATATTATAATCAACTATATCTTTGTGCCTGTAGAATAAAATGACGCCCCCAATTTTGCCCTCTTTTAACGCTTTTGACATAGCTGGATCTTCTTCTATATTTTGCCCTTTAAATCCGCATATTATCATTTGACCAAGCATAGCTGAAACATCTCCATCTATCTCATCTAAATTCGAAAAAGTTTGCTGATATTGAACTTTTTCAGAGGAATAGGAGCTACAAGCAGGCAAAAATGCAAAGCTTGAAAAAAGGCAAAGAAAGGCAAGAGATTTTATTATTTTATTCATACATTTTCCTATTCATAATTATTATGTACAATAGTATTAAATTTTCATAAAAGTGTAAAGAGCATAAATAAAGGCATAAATGAAAATAATACTTTACTTTTTTTAGATTAGCTATATATTCTTTTCAGTATTTATTTATTTTGTTACTTTTTATTACAATAGGTATTATTTTTTCTTATGTTTATGTTTATTAAAATATTATTAGTCATTAGCTTTATTATTTCAAACAGTTATACTCTTCACGCTCAAAACATTGAAATACAATCAATATCTACTGCAAAAAAAGAATTAGAAAAAATATATACAAGTTTTGACGAGCCTAAAACTGTGTATTGTCAGGCAAATTTTGACAATCAAAAAAATGTAGAGCTCCCTGCTGGTTTTGTTTCAGAAAAATTTAAAACTCGCCTGCATAAAATAGAATGGGAGCACATTGTACCAGCTGAAAATTTTGGACGCACATTTATTGAGTGGCGTGAGGGCGATCCTTTATGCGTTGATAGCAAAGGAAAAAATTATAAAGGTCGTCCCTGTGCTGAAAAAACAAATAATGAATATAGATACATGCAAGCTGATATGTACAATTTATTTCCAGCAATTGGCGCTGTAAATGCTTCACGTTCGCACTATAATTTTGCTATGCTGCCTGATGAGAAAGCTGACTTTGGTATCTGCCAGATGAAAATTGAAAATAGGAAAGTAGAGCCACCTGAACATGCTCGTGGGATAATTGCTCGTACATACATATATATGGAAGAAAGCTATCCACGCTATAAGATGAGTAAGGCTCAAAGACAACTTATGCAAGCATGGAATAAGCTCTACCCTGTGAGCAATGAAGAATGCATAAGAGCTGATAAAATAAAAGAAATTCAAGGTAATACAAATTTTGTTTTAGAAAAACTTTGTAAAGAAAAAGACGATGCTACAATTGTTTATGGCAAAAATCAGTAAAATAATTTAAGAGAATTATTGTGATTTATGCTTTATTGTGATTGGCGAATTTCATAAATAGCTTATATTATAATAGATTTGAATTATTGATCTTTATTACTTGCAGCTTTTAGATAAAGTTTAAAACATAAAAGCCCCAAGTTTTGTAATATTTCTTTACAAATAAAAAATATCAAAAACTTGGGGCTTTTATCATTATTTTTTATACTTCAATAAGTTTTAATGCAACTTTAAAACTATCTACAAATGATGGAATAGGCATAAATTCAAATTTACTATGGAAATTATGCGCACCTGTGAAGAAATTTGGAGTAAATAAACCCTTTACAGAAAGCGCTGAACCATCTGTGCCACCACGCATTGCAATTGTGTTCGCTTCAATTCCAAGTTCCTCAAAAGCCTTATAAAGTTTCACAAGCGAAATTGTGTTTACTCCCTCTGGAGGTAGCGCTTGTGAAATATTACTATACATATCATTAATCTTCAAAGAGATCTCCGCCTTAGGGTGCTTTTTCTTTAAAAATTCACAAGATATTTCTAAATATTCCTTACGTTTATTATAGCTATCCAAATCAAAATCACGAATACTTACACTCACAGTAGATGTATTCACATTGCCATTTACTTTTGTTACCCAAAAATAACCTTCACGGCCTTCTGTTTGCTCTGGAAGACCTTTGTCTTGCAAGAATGAAATGAAATCATTGGCTATGAGATTTGGATTTACAAGCACGTTTTTTGCGCTCATTGGGTGAGCAGTTGTGCCTTTAATTTCAAGCACCGCAGCGCCAGCGTTGAAAGTTTCATAAACAATTTCGCCACGTTCACAGCAATCAATGGTATAACAATAGTCTACAGGGAATTGCGCTAAATCTAATTGTTTAGCCCCACGCAGGCCAATTTCTTCATCTGGAACAAAGGCAAAATAAATATCGCCATGCTCAATTTCTTTTGTTTTCAAATATTCTGCAAGTGTCATCAATATTGAAATAGCCGATTTATCGTCTGCACCAAGCACACTTGTGCCATCAGAAAAAATAATGTCTTGACCACGATATTTTGCTAATTCAGGGTGAGAATTTTCATCAATAAATACCCCAAGTTCTTCGTTTAAACAAAGTCTTTTGCCAGCATAATGAAGAACTTGTGGCTTAATATTTGGGCTCAAACCTACATCAACTGTGTCTAAATGAGCGCAAAAACCAATTGAAGCACTGCTCTTTGTTGTTGTTGCTGGAAGATGTGCAATAAGTATACTATTGTCAAATAATTGAGTTTTTTCATAGCCCATTGCATTTAATTGCTCTTCTAAGCATTTTGCCAATTCTCTTTGTCCTTCGCTTGTAGGAACAACATTTTGACTTGCGTCTGATTGACTGCTAATCGCAACATACTTATTAAAGTTTGCTAAAAGCTTATCTTGAATTTCTGAAATATTTTGCATAATTACCTCTTATGTAAATGTTATGTTTAATTTATGTTAAAATCTATATCCTAAAGACAGTGAGCCTCGCCAATGAGGACCATCTTGAGTTTCAAATTCTTTTGTAGTCATAAAATTTGCACAAGTAATCTGCAAACCTTTATAACTAAACACTAAACCAGCTGAAAACTCAGCAACAAGCACTCGCATATCTACGTGTGGTGAATTTTTACCTGTAATATTACCATCAATAAAAGTGTTCCAAATTGCTAAATATGCATCAAGTCCGCTAAAAACATAGAAGCTAAGTTTGTCGCTATCATCTTCATTTAATTCTATTTTTATCCCATTAGCAGGACGAATTGTAGGAAGATAGGTGCTGATAGGCAAATTTCTCCCCAAACGAAGTTCTATACCTGCGCCAGCCCTTGTATAAGGCGTACCAATGCTTGCAAAAGTGCGTGGTTGAGCGTCCCAAGTCCATGTAGCCGCCTTCTGAGCGAGCAAAGCCTTATTCATGCTGAGTGCATAACCAAAAGAAAACATAAGTGTAGGTTCATTCTTGATTTGCGCTCCATAGGCAAATTTTTTAGAATCGTCAAAAATATCATGCGCAAGATTCTGCAATTCACGTGAAGCATCATCAAATCCAACAAAGCCAATAGTCAGCTCAGCAGAACCAATTTGCGCATAATCCTTTGGTCTTTCAAGCATGTGTTGAGAAAGGCTCAAGAAAGTATATCCCACATCAGGCCTGTCATTTGCAAGCGGCAAATTCGGCTTATTTGCGGGTGTAAATACTTGATGTCCAAGAGCTATTTTAATATTGGAATCAAGAAGATAGCTCACTTCAAAACCATTTGTATAGTATCTGTCTTCATTGTCAAATGAAAGCGCATCATTTTCGTATAGAATTGAAAATTGCCCTGCTTTTGCTTGTGACGCTAAGAGAAGAAATAGAAGAAAAAACAAAGGAAAACGTGTGTGTTTTAACATTAAATTAGACCTAGTTTACAAAAATTAACAAAATTGAAATTTTATTTTGCTACGGAGACTATAAAACAAGTTTATGCAAAGTTCAATGCAAATTTTTCCTGATATTTCTAAACTATTACTAACCTATTTCAATCTCTTTCTAACCATCTTTCTCCCTTTCTTTCTACACTATATTTCTAAAATAAAGCCCTAAACTATTTTCCTAATTAAAGAAAAAATGTTATTTATTCCTCATAACATATCAAAATTATAAGAAATACAACCAAGATTACAATATGATAAATTGTGCTACATTTTGATAATTTTAAAATTTGACATTTTTTCTTCTTCAATCCAATATAACTTAAATATTAAACAATTTTGGGAAATAAATGAATAAATATTCAATCTATATAAAAAAGATAAAATTCAAAAAGTATTTGAAATATATACTTTTTATTTCTTTACCTGCAATTATTTGGTTTGCCCTTGTTCTTTATTTTGGCAGAACTCCTAGTGTATTTTCTCTTCTTTATAAACCATCAAAGGTAAATTTTAATCAAGAATATTCAACCTTTGATGAGTATAAAGAAATCATGCGTAAAGAATTATACGCAAATAGAGTTTTTTTTACGAGCAATAAAACGAAAGAAGTAGAAGCAAATGCGCCACAAGAGATAAAACCAGAGCTAAACACCCAAAATTATAACGCTCAGACAAAGAAATACACCAAGGCTGTTTTGCTCATTCATGGACTTGGTGACTCGCCCTATTCCTTTGTAGACATTAGCAAAAGCTTAGCAAGACAAGGCTATTTAGTACGTACTATTTTATTGCATGGGCATGGCACAAAACCCGGTGATATGGTTGAAACTTCATACGAAGATTGGGAAAAATTAGTTCATAAACAAACGACATTAATAAAAGAAGCCGCACAAAATGTATATCTTGGAGGTTTTTCTACTGGGGCAAACCTTGCCTTTTTTGAGGCTGTAAAAGACAAAGAAATCAAAGGGCTTATGCTCTTTTCCCCTGCCTTTAAATCAAGTGAACAAATGCTTGCGCTCACCCCCATATTGAAAAATCTCATTCCTTGGGCTATCATTCCAGAAAAGACGCAATTCACCAATTTTACTAAATATACAGCAACTCCTTCGAATGGCTATGCTCAATATTATCATACGAGCAATAAATTCATAGAATTAATAGAGCAAGAGAAGTTTTCTCGTCCAGTTTTTGCTGCATTGTCAGAAAGTGATAGTATTTTAGATGTTGAATTTATTAGCAAAACATTAGCTGAGCGCTTTGATCACCCAAACAATAAACTCATGTGGTTTGGAAAAAGGCCGCCAGAACAGTCTTCACACAAAAAGCTCATACACAAGCGTGGCGAATATCCCGAACACAGAATCACAAATATTTCTCATATGGGCCTACTCTACAATCCTACCAATCCTTATTATGGACTCAATGCTACTGAAATAATTTGTAATAATAATGATAAAAAGCATAATGCCTACGAAATTTGCCTAAGACGAGCAGAAGGAAATAAAGAAATTGAAATTTGGTTTGGCGCAGATGGTACACAAAGCAAGTCTTACACTCATGCACGAAACACCTACAATCCTGAATATCTTGAAATGATTAAAGAATTACTATCTGTTTTCAACAATTAAAACAACAATATTTATCTTTAATAATTGAAAATTTACTATCTGTTCTTTTTAGATAATTTAACTTTTCTTTACATAACAGGCGCAAAGGCACGCAAGAAAGCCAAAAACACAACTTTAATTATACCAAAAGTTCCTTTATGCTCAAAATTGTCCATAGAAATTTCCTTGCATAATTCCTGCGTATTAAGTATGTCCTTTTTTATTGCTGAAACAACTGAAGATTTATAAAACCACACTGCACATTCATAATGCAAATTAAAGCTTCTATAGTCGAAATTGATAGTACCAGCCACAGCATTTTTATCATCGCATACAATCGTTTTTGAGTGAATAAAACCAGGACTATATTCAAAAATTTTCACTCCAGCCTTTATCAAAATTTCATAATAAGAGCGAGAAAGAAAGTGAATTACGCTTTTATCCGCCACAGCAGGCAAAATTATACGCACATCTACTCCCGATTGCGCCGATGAAACTAAAGCCGTCAGCATTCCTCTACTGATTATAAGGTATGGGGTTGTAATGTATACATATTTACTGGCTCGATTTATCATATTCATAAAAAGTGTTTCAGCCACAAAATCTTCATCAAGTGGAGCATCGCCAAAAGGTTGAATGATTCCATCAGATTGATAACTTTTTGTCGGAGCGTATTTTGAAAAATCTTCCACTTGCTCAGTCACCGAGCTCCACATGGAAAGAAACATAACCGTAAGATTATAAACAGCTTCTCCCTTTAGCATGACTCCTGTGTCTTTCCAATGTCCATACTTATTCTTAAGGTTGATATAGGCATCAGTCAGGTTTATGCCGCCTGTAAAAGCAATGTTCCCATCAATAACGCAGATTTTTCTATGATCACGATTATTAAAATTTGAATTAAATAAATGATTAAAGGGGTTAAACACGCGGCAATCAATATTATAATTTGATAATCTTTGGGCAAAATCAGGAGGCAAAACAAGCACACAGCCTAAATCATCTATAAGTACACGTACATCAACGCCTTTTGCTGCTTTTTCAATGAGGATTTTTTCAATTTCCCCCCACATATGGCCTTCTTCAATCATAAAATATTCTAAGAAAATAAATTTTTCAGCCGTGCGCAATTCATCAAGCATAGACTCAAAAACTTCCTCCCCTAGAGCATAATAACGAACTTCAGTATTTGTATGTGCAGGTGCGTGCGCAACATTTGAAAGATATTTTGACTGGCGCAAAGCATTATAATCATCATCAAACAATTCCATGCCGCTCTCTTCAATAGTTCCTAAAGCTTCATGTAATTTCGTCGCAATTTGATTATAAACCTTTCTTTTTCTTCGACTTACTGTTGGACGCCTAAAAGCAACATAGATAAAACCACCAATCAAAGGAAAAAGAAACATAATAATAATCCAAGGGATCTTCGTTTCTGGGTGCGTGTCTTGTGCAAGAATGTAAATAATACAAAACATGCTCAAAACCATAAGTATCGCAAATAATATGCCTGAATAATCACCAAGAAGATAAATAATAATAGCCCATACAGCTAATTGCATAAGAAGAGTAAAGATGATAATACTGCCACGAATAAGAATAGATTTTTTCTTTTTTGTCATACATTTCACACGTTAACTAATTTATTTTTATGTTCTTCTTTCTTAATAAATTTGGCTTTTGCATAGCAGTATCCTTTAAAACTGCAGCACAAAAAAAGGGCATATTTTCAATAAAAATAGATTATTTATTATAGAATGTAAAGTTTTTTTTACAATTTGGCTAAGATGTAATTTTAGAATTTTTTGTGATAGCGCCGAATTTCATAAATGCTCTAAAAACTAGCTCTATTACTAAGCAAAATTAATATAGTCATTATGTATGTAAAATGTTTTTTCTTAGTCATTAATTGAAAAATTTATATTATAGCTAAATCTATATTATAGTTGAATCTATACAAAAATGCGAAGCTGAATGGTTTCAACTTCGCATTTATTTATTGGGTATCCTGTAGAATTTATTGCTTTAATTTTTCAATAATATTAGCTAATTCTTGAGCTTGTGCAGAAAGAGCTACTACAGCTTCCGATGCTTCTGCCATCGCATTATTCGTATTTGTCGCAATATCATTGATTTGCTCAATTGTTCCAGTCATTTCACGCACTGTTATTGATTGCTCTTCACTCGCAGTCGCAATTGCTCGAACGCCAGCAGCACTAAGATCTGCCATTTCAAGAATGTCCCTAAGAGCATCACCACTTTGATTTGCAAGTTCAGTCGCTTCTTCAATGCCTTGAACTGCCACATCAACTTGTTTTACGTTATTTTCTGTGCTTGTCTGGATCGCAGAAATTGCATTAGCAACGTCGGTTGTGGAAGTGATTGTCTTCTCAGCAAGCTTACGTACTTCATCAGCAACAACCGCAAACCCTCTTCCTGCTTCACCCGCTCTAGCAGCTTCAATAGCAGCATTAAGCGCAAGCAAGTTCGTTTGGTCAGCAATGTCAGTAATAACACCCATAACAGTATTAATTGACTGCGCATGTTCAGCTAAGGCATGCATATTATTACGAACTTTTAAAGATTCTTCCTGAACAGTAATAATAGAATTTTTACATTTTTCAGTAATTTGCGCACCAGCTATAGCTTTTTGTCTTGTATTTTCAGTGATTTGCGCACTTTCATCTGAATTTCTTGCCACTTCTATTACTGTAGAATTCATCTCGTCCATAGCCGTAGCAGTAGTCGAAATTCGATCAGCTTGATCACTCACACTCATAGAAGAAAGCTCAATTTGCGAAGAAAGCTCTTCTGAAGCTGATGCTACAATATTAACAACATCTTCTAATTGTCTTGCAGCGTCTAATAAGCCTTCACGGCGAGCTTCTCTGGCTTGTTCTGCTGCTTCATTCGCTTCTTGCTTTGCTTTTTCTGCTTCAACAACGGCTCTTTGCGCTTCTTCAGTCGCTTTTTCAGCTGTGTGAACCATATCAGCAAGCTTGTCAATCATAGTTTTCAATGAACGGGCAAGACTGCCAATTTCATCACCTTTCTTGCTCGCTTCGCCAATGGAATGTTCTTGCTCTGGTGTAAGTTCAAGATGTCCATCTGCTATATATGTAGCTAAATCCGAAGCATTTTTTAAGTTTGTTGAAATCATTCTTGATACGAAAATAATAACCATACTTAAAACAATAATTATATATATCGCAATTCTATAAATACTTCCAACAAGTTCATCAACAGGCGCAAATAATTCTTCATTCGGTACGTCAAGAACTAAATACCAATCTGCAGCTGGGATATGTGCATAATAACCAACAGATTCAATGCCTTCAAAAAGAATATCAACAATACCACTCTTCTCTCTAACAATTGTTGACACATGCGGCATTTGCGAATCATTATCACCTAAATATTGAGATTTATTATCCATTACAATATTAAATTCAGCATCATACACATAAATTGTAGTGCCTTCAGTTAACTCAATACCTTTTAGAGTTGCTACATTGAAAGCTTCTAAATCCATACGAATAATAAATACGCCCAATATCTCATTATTAGACTTGATTGGTGTGCCTAAATATGCTGCAAAACTACCAGTAGTTTGAGAAATTCTTACCTCTAAA